>NZ_CP150886.1:605283-907924 GCF_038050375.1 Okeanomitos corallinicola TIOX110
GCCAGTTGTTGATGAAGCACTGTACAACTACCCTATTTGTTGTAGCAGCCTATTAACTCTGTAAAAGCTTCATAGCAACTGGCTAGATATCTCATAATACATATATAAATCTTTCAACAGTTCATCCATACTGTGGTTGAGCATTTTTTGATTTGTCATTAGCAGTGTAAAAAAAAATTTATTCTTCATTAGCTTCTAATCGCGCAGCATTTTGGAAATGATTTGATCTGCTTGTAATCTTTGATAAGTTAAGCGGATCAGACTTGCACTATCAAATAAACCCAGAACATAGCACGCGAAACCCAAAGCATCGAATAACATCAAAGCAGTAACACCTTCTTTCGGCAGAGATATAATAAACTCCGTTATACCAGGCGCACTGGTATCTACTGGCATAGTGGCCATTAAAAAACGTAGACAATCGGCTGATACAATTGTTCCTTCTAATTCTTTACTGTCAGTTGCTAGACGAACGATACCAGTCAAGATTTGGTTTGGTGTGATTCCTTCTTCTATGAGGAGGACAAATAAAGATGCCAGACTATCGGGAGTATGTTTATCGAGCTTGATATTCATCGTATTTACATATTTACGTGTAACAATAAACTCAAATTTTTTTGCAAATCCGGAAAATTAATTCAACTTTTTTTTTCGCTGCAACATGAAAAAATAGATACAATAGCCTCCGTATTTACTCACTTACGGAGGTTCAAAAATCTAGGCAAATTAGGTCTCCAGTTATCTCATTTAGGTTATTTATTTACGATTCTTAGTCGCTTTTATAACTAATAGAATTTACGTAATTAATCTCTCAAATTCTATTTGCTACACAGGACTACACTTCTGCCAAATACACAGTAACACTAACTCCGAGATAACTTTTTGCACCCTAAACTTAACCTTCACCAAAACTTTTTGGGTTTACGGAAATTTCTTTAATAATAAATCACAAAGCAACATCTAGGCTGTGATCTGAGTCTCTTTAATTATCTTTATTTTGTGATCTTGGTGTTCGGTTATATTTTTCAACCAAATCAGCAAATAATAGAGTAGAAAAAAAATAGTATTTTTACTCAGTCTAGAAAATTTTGAGGTGGAATGTGCATCAAAGAATTAAATCAGGTTTATTTGCGGCTATATTTATATTCAGTTTATTAACTATAGTTATTGTTTCTATACCTTTAAAAACTATCAAAGCGGAAATTATTACTACTCAAAAACAAAAAACAGAGTTAAGGGGAGTATGGTTAACAAATATTGACAGCGATGTTTTATTTGATCGCGATCGCTTGCAAAAATCTTTAAAACAATTACATGACTTCAACTTTAATACTGTTTATCCCACCGTATGGAACTGGGGTTATACACTTTATCCTAGTCAAGTTGCGGGTAAAGCCATTGGTAAATCCTTAGATCCCACTCCAGGATTACAAGGAAGAGATATGCTCAAAGAAATTGTTACTCAAGGACATCAACAAGGTTTAAAAGTTATTCCTTGGTTTGAATTTGGTTTTATGGCTCCTGCTGATTCACTCTTAGCCAAAAATCATCCCCAATGGCTAACCAATCGCAGTGATGGGACTCAAATTGTCAAAGAAGGAATACATGAGCGCGTGTGGTTAAGTCCTTTTCGTCCCGATGTACAGAAATTTATCCAAAATTTAATTGTCGAAATAGTTAAAAACTATGACATTGATGGAATTCAATTTGATGATCATTTTGGCTTACCATCAGAATTAGGTTATGACCCCTATACAGTAGCTCTTTATAAATTAGAACATCGAGGTCAAGCACCTTCTGAAAATCCCAAAGATCCAGAATGGGTAAAATGGCGGGCTGATAAAATTACCAAATTCATGAAACAGGTATTTTTGGCGATTAAAGCTGATAAAAAAGATTGTCTAGTTTCCGTTGCTCCTAATCCCCAAAGATTTTCCTATGAATATTATTTAGCAGACTGGCAGAAATGGGAAAGAATGGGATTAGTAGAAGATTTGGTTTTGCAGATTTATAGAAATGATTTAAATGTCTTCATCCAAGAATTAGAATACCCGGAAGTAATAGCAGCAAGGAAACATATACCTGTCAGCATTGGGATTTTGAGTGGGTTAAAAAATCGCTCAGTTCCCATACAGCAGATTAAAACCCAAGTCCAAACAGTACGCGATCGCCAATTTGCCGGTGTTTCCTTCTTCTTTTATGAAACTCTGTGGAACATCAGCGAAGAAAAAGCCCCACAACGTCAAGCTGGCTGGCAACAACTTTTCCCCAAACCAACCACCTATCCTAACTTACTCACAGGATGGAAAGGTGATTGGTAATTGGGTTATTAATCCTCCCCAACTCCCCATCACCCCATCATCCTATTCCCAACCTACCAGCTAAAGAAGGTGTGAGGGGTAAAAGAGTGCTAATCATTAAAAACAGAGCCAAAAGACCTAAAGCCGCTCTAGCATCGTCGGGTTCAGTAATTTCATTTAAACTGGGGCGTTCTGCATCCCGTTGTAGAAAGAAAATCACAATTGCCCAATAAAAAGCCAGAGTATTACCTAGAGACACTACAGCCAGCACAACTAAAGTAGCAATTGTTGCCCTTCTAGCAGTTTTGCGTCCGTAAATTGATTGAACAATGCGTCCACCATCTAATTGTCCAGCTGGCATTAAATTTAAGGCTGTAATTACTAATCCTAACCAACCAATAATTACCAGAGGATGGAGACTGACTAAAGGCTGTTGTAGAGCAGAACCGAGAACTACACGCGCCAAACTGCCGACTAAAATTGAACCTTGGAAAAAGGTATTAGGTAATTGGAATAAACTCCCAGGGTGGGAAAGTAGCAACCCTGTCACTAACATAATTAAAGAGACAATACCCCCAAAAGCAGGCCCCGCTAAAGCAATATCAAATAACGCCTTACGGTTAGGTAATAAAGACTGAAAGCGGGTAATTGCCCCAAATGAACCAATTTGTACAGCGGGAAGGAAAAAAGGCCAAGTTAGTTTGACTTGGTATTTTCTTGCTGACCACCAATGACCAATTTCATGAATGATCAAAATTGTAAATATTCCTAAGCCAATGGGTAAAGCTTCAGAAATTCTCGATGGTTCGGCAAATAGATCAAAATTCAGTAATAAACCAGCCGCTTCTAAATTGGTAGCGATAGTTGCGACTAAGAGGATGACAGCAAAAACCTTTTGTGATAATTGCATTTGACGCGGATCAGTGCGACTGGGTAAAACAATCATCACTGGTTTATCTTCTGTGTTTTCCACCAAAAACAGACGATATTTATCACCTAAGCGTTCTTGTAAACTTTTGGTGAGCCGATTGTGAACTTCCTCTGGTTCTCCCCGTAAGTTACCTCTAAAAATTACTCCCTCTTGATAGGGAATGGTTTCTGTGGCAAAAAATGTATCAATACCGAAAATACCTCTAATGCTGCTTAAATCTTCTTCTGGTATTGTGATTGACTCCGATTTTACTGCTGCTACCACTGCGGGTTGGTCATTTTCTGGAGTTTTCGCAGCTTCTGATGCTTCCTGTGCCAGTCTTTGGTTTGCTCGTTGTTGGAGAATGGCATCTTGGCCTGCTTGGCGTAATTGTCTACCTAAGACAATGTATATTCCTGCTGACAGCACTAACAATAACAATACACCTGCTATATTGATATAAATTCCAGCGGCAAACAGGCCGAAAAATACTAGCCAAGGGGTCATTAATACTACAGACTGCAACCAGGCTAGGATGCCCAGTTTACCAAAAGGTCTGGCGCGATAAAAGCCCCAACCTAAAATGGAGAAAGCGACTAGGACGACAGCCGCAATTATCGGAGTTTCTGATGAAGTTAACATCGCTCAACCTTTGCTATTGACACTAAGCCAGAACCAGTCCGGTTTTTTAGTTATGTTTAATAACTAATCTATAACGCAAATAGCAGTCTGCCCAAATAATGTTTTTATTCCTGACTCCTACTGGCTTGAAAAACTATTTCCGCAAACCCTACTTAGGTTTTGCTGCTTGAGTAATAGGAATTTCAATTACAAACTCTGTTCCTTGCCCCAAGGTAGAGTGACAATATAAATTACCTTTATGTTTATCTACTATAATTTGGTAACTAATAGAAAGCCCTAATCCTGTACCTTTACCTACATCTTTCGTGGTAAAAAATGGGTCAAACAATTTGGTAAGAATTTCTGGAGGTATTCCTGATCCATTATCGGCAATACGGATAGCTAATCGAGAATTATTGATCATTTTAGTAGTAATTCTAATTTCTCTTGGTTTAGTAATGAGCTTCACTTCTTCTAAAGCATCAATAGCATTACTAAAAATATTCATAAATACTTGATTCATTTGACCTGGATAGCATTTAATGAGTGGGATATTTCCGTAATCTCTAATTACTGATACTGCTGGATGATTTGGCTGGGCTTTGAGGCGATTTTGCAAAATCATTAAGGTGCTATCTATGCCTTCGTGAATGTTAACTTCTTTGACTTCTGCTTCATCTAAACGGGAGAAGTTACGCAATGATAAGACAATTTCTCTAATTCTGTCTGTACCTACACGCATCGAGTTAAGCAGTTTCACTAAATCTTCTTTCAAAAATTCTAATTCTACATCTAAGATTTTTTCTTGAATTTCTTCTGGTGGTTCTGGGAAGTATCTTTGATATAAGTTTAATACACTTAATAAGTCTTCTACATATTCGTAGGCTGGAAATAGATTACCGTGAATAAAGTTAACAGGATTATTAATTTCATGGGCAATACCAGCTACCATATTCCCTAAAGATGACATCTTTTCACTATGGATAAGTTGAGTTTGTGTCCGCTTTAAATCTCTGAGAGCATTTTTCAGGTTTTCGGCTTGTTCTTGTAATAATATTTCTGATTTTTTGCGTTCTGTGATGTCTGTAGCTACACCTAAAATTTCCTTACCTTTTCCATTTTCGTGACGATTAAAAACTGTATCTCGACTGTATAACCAGCACCATTCACCATTGGCTTTTCTGATCCGGTATTCAACTTGTAGGGTTTCTCCATCGGCAGAATTCATACACCTCTGCCAATGTGCTTGCATTTTTTCTACATCTTCTGGATGGCTGATTGTGGGAATTAAATTGACTCCCATACTTTTGATCTCTGAGAGGGAGTATCCTAATAAGTTAGTAATTTCTCGGTTAGCGTAAATGTTGCGTTTTTCTTCTAAATCAAGAATATAAATAATATTAGGGGAGAAGTTAGCAATACGTTCAATAAAATCCTGGCTATCTTGCAGCGCAGCTTCGGCTTTTTTTCGCTCAGTAATATCTATAGTAGTTCCTATAATTCGATAGATATTTCCGTCATTATCTTTGATTGGGTGAAGTGTGGTTAGCCACCAATTCGGTTGATTCTTAATAGTAAGATTTTCTTCATAAGTAATCGCTTTACCTAATTTTATACAACTTTTATAGCGGTTAATTACTTTTTGACCTTCTATTTCCCCATGTACATATCTTGGTGATTTACCTATTAAATCTTTTTCATTTATTCCTGTAACTTTTTCGGCAGTTCGATTCATTCCTACATAGGAAAAATCATCTTCGCCCATAGTATCAAGTACAAATATAATTTGAGTAATACCTTCATAAATACTACGCAGAAATTCTTCTTTTTCTTGTAATTTTGATTCGGCTTGTTTGAGTTTAGTAATTTCAAATAAACAACCATACCAGACTATATTACCATTATTCTGTACTTCTGGTTTGGCTATGGCTTTGACCCATTTTTTGATATGAGAAGTAGTTTTAATTCTCCATTCAGCTTCATAGTTATCTAAGGTTTGGGCAGATTGAAATATTCTATCTTTTATCTCTGGTATATCTTGGGGATGAATATAATTAAATACTAATAATCCATCTTGTTGGATTTCTTCTGGAGTTAATTCTAAAAGTTCTCGACATCCTGAAGAGACGTAGTTAAAGGACATTTCTTCATCAGGTGATAAACAGAATTCATACATCATTCCTGGTACATTGTCAGCTAATCTCTGTAGTCTAGCTTCACTTTTACGCCAGGCAGTTGTTCTTTCTTCTACTTTATGTTCTAATTCTTCGTTGAGTTTTTTCAGTGCAGCTTCGGCTGTTTTTCTGGCTGTAATATCTAATAAAACACCACAAAAAATAATCTCACCTTTTTCATTTGTGGTTGGGGTTGAGTCTCCTTGCCACCATGTAATTTCTCCATTGGGTTTGATGAGTCTTCCTTCATAATGCCAAGGGGTAGAATTTTGAATGGCTGCAATTACAGAGTTTAAATAATTATTAAAATCTTCTGGATGAACAAGGGAAATAAATTTATGAAAATCTGCTATCATTTCATTAGCGGTAATTCCAGCTAGTTCCCAGATAAAATCGCTGATATAATCTACAGCCCAAACATTATTGCGGTTGGTAAATTGAAAAATTGCCCCCGGCAGATTTGTGGCAATATCTCTTAACCGTTTTTCACTTTTTAATAGGGCTATTTCTGCCTGTTTACGTTTGGTAATTACTTCGGTGAACATGATCATGCCGCCGATTTCATTACTATCTTGATACCAAGGATGTATTTCCCATTTGATCCATTCTATTGTGCCATCGGTACGGTGAAAGCTATCTTCTTCACATTTTGCGAATTCACCTTTTAAACATTTTTGGTGAATTTCTGGCCAATGTTGGGGTATTTCTGGAAAAATTTCATAGTGACTACGACCAATAATTTCTTGATCTTTTAAACCATAATCTTCTCGCCAACGACGGTTTGCTGATAAATAGCACATCTGAAGATCAAATATGGCGATCGCTGCGGGGATATATTCTAAAAATAAACTCATCTGCTTGTGATCATACCCAACAGGAGCAGATAACTTATTTTGCTTCAAGCTGCTGACTGCTTGACGAAGTTCCAGAAGTTCCTGTTGTAGAGATTCGTAAGTGTTTCTGTCTACAGTGATATAATCACCATTCATAATTATTTCAGCTAATAGATGAGTAAAATTTTGAGCGATCGCACTACTAAAAAATCAAAACACGGTCTATTGTATCGTTTTTTAATGGACTAAGATATTAATTTTAACATGATTTTTTCTAGATAAAGATAAGTCTACATAATTAATCTTTTGATAGATTGTAAAAAACCATAAATATTGTATAGTTATATAAAGTAATACATAAGTTGTTTTCTGACCTCATGCTAGGTGAGTAATTTCCAAATTGACTGGATACCTTTGTAGATAGAGTTTTAGTTATTCCTTCTTGATAATTCATATTGCTTATGACTTTACCTAAACCAGAAACTGATTTAGAAAAAATTCCTCCGTCATCTTCAAAGCCACCTACTCAAGCCAAACGGTGGCTTCGCTTATTATTAGCTACACTACTAATCCTTGGTGGTGGTACAGCCATTACTTGGCGTTTGCTTACAACTAAAAATCCAGAACCTGCTGCCAATCCGCAACCGGCTGGGGTGAAAGTAAAATTATCTACAGCACAGACAGGTACAATTGAGGATAGTGCAGAATACATTGCTACTTTAGAGTCTAGGCGTTCTGTTAATCTCCAACCAAGAGTTCAAGGTCAAATTTCCCAAATATATGTGACATCAGGAGATCCAGTAGCTGCGGGTGCGGCCATCATGCAAATAGACTCAAGACAGCAACAAGCTACTGTTAATAGTTTATCTGCGGCTTCACAAGTAGCAAAAGCACAATTAGATAATGCCCGTGCGACCCTGCAATCTTTAGAAGCAGAAAGATTAGGTAAAGTTGCTGATGTCAAGTTAAACCAGCAAGAATATGAACGTTATTCGCAACTAGTTGCTCAAGGTGCTGTATCTCGACAAACTCAAGAGTTATATGCTAACAGATTAGCCACAGCTAAATCTGAACTGAGCGCAATAAACTCTCGTATTCAAGCCCAAAAAGCTACTATTTCCCAGACAGAAAAATCTTTAGAACAAGCCGATGCTAACATCAGACAACAACAAGTTCAGCTTCAGTATTACAAAATTACTGCCCCTTTTAATGGAACTGTAGGTAATATTCCGGTGAAAGTAGGAGATGTCGTAAATATTGCCACACCACTAGCTACCATCACCCAAAACAGACCTTTAGAGGTTAATATTCCTGTACCATTAGAAAGAGGTCCTCAATTACGTCAGGGATTACCAGTAGAATTAATTAATGCCCAGGGTAAAACTTTAACTACCAGCAGAGTATTTTTTATCTCTCCCAATATCAATAATAATTCCCAGTCAATTCTAATCAAAGCACTATACAACAACTCTAATGGTGAGTTAAGAGCAGATCAGCAAATTCGCGCTAGAGTGATTTGGAGTGAGCGAGAAGGGGTGTTAATTCCTACTAGCGCAGTATCGCAAATAGCCGGGGAAAATTTTATATTTTTAGCCCAAACCGCAACATCTCCAGAGGGTAATTCTCAATTAATAGCTAAACAGAAAAGAGTGCAATTAGGGGATATTAAAGAAAATAATTACCAAGTCAAAGAAGGGTTAAAAGGAGATGAAAAAATAGTTGTTTCCGGTATTCAAAATCTCAGAGATGGAGTACCAATAATTCCTGAAAATTAGTCATTAGTTATTAGTCATTAGTTGTTAGTCATTACCAAAATTTATGTTTGCTGATTTTTTTATTAAGCGGCCTGTATTTACCACTGTTTGTGCCATCATCGTTTTTTTGCTAGGATCAATTAGTATTCCTACCTTACCTACAGCCCAATATCCAGAAATTAGTCCTACTCAAATTATTGTTACTTCTAACTACATTGGTGCTAGTGCAGAAGTTGTAGAAAGCACCGTTACCTCTATTTTAGAACGACAAATTAATGGTGTAGAAGGCATTAAATATATCACTTCCAGTAGCAGTAATGATGGAACTAGCACTATTACAGTCACATTTGATGCTGACAAAGATAAAGATATTGCTGCTGTTGATGTTTTAAACCGGGTTTCCTTAGCTGAACCACAGTTACCAGATGCTGTTAAACAAACAGGAGTTACTGTTAGTAAACAGTCTAATAATATTTTGTTAGGGATGGGTTTGTATAGCGAGAATCAAGAATTTGATAATATATTTTTAAGTAATTACGCTGATTTATACGTTGCTGAAGCTTTAAAACGTCTCCCTGGTGTCAACGAAGCGCGAATTTTTGGGGAACGTCGTTATGCGATGCGGTTATGGCTTGACCCGAATAAACTAGCTACTAGAAAATTGACAACCAGCGATGTCATTAATGCTTTAAATGAGCAAAATTTACAGGTAGGTGCAGGACAAATTGGACAAGAACCAGCCCCAACAGGTCAAATGTTTCAAATTGATTTAAGGGCTATTAGTAGACTGACCAAACCAGAGGAATTTGAGGAATTAGTCATTAAAACTGCCGATGATGGTAGTTTGATTAAATTAAAAGATGTAGGTAGAGCAGAACTTGGCGCTCAAAATTATAGTTCTTTTTTGAGATTTAAAGCTCAAGATGGAGTAGGTATTGGGATATTTCCCACACCGGGAAGTAATGTTTTAAATGTTGCGAGGGCGGTTAAAAAAGAGATGGCAAGACTGTCTCAAAGTTTTCCACCGGGGATAAAATATGAAGTTGCCTTTGATACGACAACTATTATCGAAGGCTCTTTATCTGAAGTAATTAAAACATTATTATTGGCGATTTCCCTAGTTGTTTTAGTAATCTTTATTTTCCTTCAAGATTGGCGCACTACGTTAATTCCTGTCATCACAATTCCCCTAGCATTAATTGGTACTTTCGGTTTTATCAAAGTCTTTAACTTTTCCATTAACACACTAACCATGTTTGGCTTAACCTTAGCCACAGGGATGGTAGTTGATGATGCAATCATTGTAGTTGAAAACATTTCCCGTTTAATTCAAGAAGAAAAACTTCCTCCCCAAAAAGCTGCATCAGTAGCAATGGAGGAATTATCAGGAGCGGTAATTGCAACTTCCTTAGTATTAATGGCGGTGTTTGTCCCTGTAGCTTTCTTCCCTGGTTCAACGGGGAATATTTATAAACAATTTGCCTTAACTATTGCTTTTTCTATTACTATTTCTACATTTTTAGCTCTGACTCTCACACCTTCTCTATCTGCTTTTTTATTGCGTCCAACACCTCCTCCTCGTGGTATTTTTGGCTTGTTTTTTGGTATTATAAACGGCTTTTTGGCAGCCATGCAGCGAGGATATCGCAAATTTTTGGTTTTCTTAACAAGAATCAAGGCTATTGTTTTAGTAATATTTATTGTCTTAATTGGGTTTACAGGTTGGATTTATTTAAACGTTCCTACATCATTTCTTCCTGATGAAGACCAAGGTTACTTTATCACCATTGTTCAAGCACCTGAAGGTTCTTCTCTGCAATATACGAGTAACGTTATGAGTAAGGTAGAAACAGAAATTTTAAAATTACCAGAAATTGTTGGAACTTTTGCTATTGGTGGCTTTAGTTTTAGTGGTAATACTGCTAATAGTGGCGTAATTTTCAGTACCCTAAAATCCTGGGATGAAAGGACACAACCTCATCAAGCTGTACAAGCTATTATTGGTCAATTAATGGGCAAGTTTTCTAACATTACAGAAGCGAGTGTATTTGCCGTTAACCCCCCAGCAATTCGTGGTTTAGGTAGTTTTAGTGGTTTCCAATTTCAGTTGCAAGATATAGCAGGAACAAATAGTTTAAATGATATGTTGGCTGTTGTTGGTCAATTTATGATGCAGGGAAATCAAACCCCAGGATTACAAGCTGTGTTTAGCACTTTTAAAGCCAACACACCACAAATTATTGTCGAAGTAGATAGAAATAAAGCCAAATCTTTACAAGTTTCTGTAGATGATGTTTTCAGAACTATCCAAACTTATATAGGTTCAAGATATGTGAATGATTTTAATTTTCTCTCCCGTACTTATCGGGTATATGTACAAGCAGAATCTCAATTTCGCTCTAATCCCAATGATATTAATTCCTTGTACGTGAGGTCAGAAAATAATCAAATGATTCCTTTGAGTAGTTTGGTAAAACTAACTTCTACAACCGGACCACAAACTATTAACCATTACAACTTATTCCGTTCCATTGAAATTAATGGTTCTCCTGCACCGGGTTTTAGTTCAGGACAAGCAACCGCAGCAATGGAACAATTAGCTAAACAGATTTTACCCACAGGTATGGGTTATGAATGGTCGGGTATTGTTGCGGAGGAAAAAGAGTCAGGTGGACAAGCACCGTTAATTTTTGGTTTGGGTTTGGTGTTTGTGTTTTTGGTATTAGCTGCTCAATATGAAAATTATGTTGACCCTTTGATTATTTTGCTTGCAGTTCCCTTAGCTATTATGGGTGCGTTAGCATCTCAATCTTTACGGGGTTTAAGTAATGATGTATTTTGCCAAGTGGGGTTAGTCATGTTAATTGGTTTAGCTAGTAAAAATGCGATTTTAATTGTTGAGTTTGCTAACCAATTAAGAGACCAAGGTTTACCAATTACTAAAGCAGCGGTGGAAGCAGCACAAGGTCGTTTACGTCCGATTTTAATGACTGCTATTTCTACACTTTTAGGGATTTTTCCGTTGGTAATTGCTACGGGTGCTGGTGCGGGAAGTCGTCAATCTTTAGGTACTGCGGTGTTTGGAGGAATGTTTGTAGCGACTTTTTTAAGTTTGTTTATTGTGCCAATTTTGTATATTATTATTGGGAAGATTCGGCAGCGGTTACAACCTGTGAGTAAGTATTGATTTAGGATGGTGTTGGAATATTCTAAAAAAAGAGCCAATTAAGAATTAGTATGTCTATCAATTTAGTAGCTGAGACTCTCATACCACTTTCTGTTCAACAAAGAAAAGAACTTATTTTACATCATGCTTCATTACTTGATGCAAGTCATATTCCAGATATAGACCTACAGAAAGCATACAAATATGGAAAAATAATTTCTGCAATAGGAGAATCATATTTTAAATATCAAATATTAATAGATAATCAAAATATATTTAGTCTTAATTTAGAAAATCAATCTCAGTTAATCACTAATAAAACTGATAAATTTGCAGATGGTTTTATTAAATGGTTAAAAGCAGATTTTGATAAGAAAAATGCAATACTGGAGCATCATCCTAACCCGCGAAATCTCTTTGAACTTTGCGGAGTGAAACTACTTGTTACCAGTAATTCAGTGACAAGAAGCTTGAGTACAAAAATGGGACAACTCTGGGAAGAAATAGCTAATATTAGTCCTTATGTAATTGTACCTGAAGTTGAATTTGGAATTGCAATTAAAGGAATAGATATTGTTATACTGACAACATCAAAAATTTACTTTGCACAGTTGAAAACTTTAAAAGGTACTTTGACGGGTTCACAATCAAATAGAGCTAAAAAAGAACTAGGTATTCATGATAACTCCTTATTTATATCTGCTTTTAATTTAGGAGGATGGACATTTAATGACGATAAAATTCAGCGAGTAGCTGGTAAGGAGTTTTGGGAAATGATTCGTATTGACTACGATTTAATAGAGAACAATGTTAGAAATATGTTGCAAAGAATTGACAAAGAGTTTGCAGATTTAGCAGCGAGTTAAATTCTAGACAGGAAATAAAGACAGTTGTTCAGCTACTGATTTTCCTATGGGTTGATTTCCTTGCATAACATTTAGCAAATATTCACCCAATTCTTGAGCAAGTAAGACTGGTACTGCATTACCGATTTGTTTATATTTAGAACTGATAGAACCATGAAAAATCCAATCATCAGGAAAAGTTTGAATCCTCGCAGACTCACGTACAGTTAAAGGACGAAGTTCTACAGGATGACACATATCTGTAGCTTTTTGATGGGGACAAGTTGTAATAGTTGGTGAAGGTTTTTCCCAAGATAATCTTCTATAAAATCCTACTTTCCCACCACCAGAATTATAAGCACCACCCATTGCTTCTTGTTTTAATTCTTCTGGTAAATATCGCCAATTTTGTCCTGCTGTTAATAATTTTAAAAACTTTAAACGATTTTCGGAATAAGACATAAATTCTGGTTTATTATCAATCAAATCTATTAACCCATCTTTTAAAGTTCTCCATTTTGGTAAAATTTTACCATCTTTACTATATTTAGCTAAAGGAAAAGTTACATTTTCACCATCTCTAGAACCAATAAAAACTACACGCAATCTATTTTGAGGAACTCCATAATCTGCTGCTTCTAACAGGTTGTAAACTACGTTATAACCTAATTGTTTCATTTCTGTTAAAACAACTTGTAAAGCTGCACCAGCTATTTCATCAGGTTCTAAAGGTGGGTAATTTTTACCGCGTTGGTTTATTGGCCGATGACGTAGAGAAGCAGAAAGTAAACCTCTGACATTTTCCATCAAAAAAAATCGGGGTTGGACTTCTTTAACAACTCGGATAAAGTCCATAAATAAACTACCACGCGGGTCCATAACAGAACCACGTTTTCCTGCGGTACTAAATGGTTGACAAGGAGGACCACCGGTTACTAAGTCTACCTCACCTGGAAGTAAAGCACGTCCTAATTTTAAAACTCTTCCACCTTCTTCTAGTAATTGTTGAGAACTGACTTTTTCTATTTCTCTAGAAACAGCACTTTCTTGGAGATAGGGACGGTTTATAGCAATAGTTTTGACTGCATCTTTATCTTTTTCGACAACAGAAATAGTTTTAAATCCTGCTTTTTCTAAGCCTAAATCTAAACCATAAGCACCTGTAAACAGGGAGATAGAGATAGGTTGATTATTGATCATTATTGTTGTTATAAATTATTTATATACTGAATATATCATATTGTTTAATATACTGTAATTAGTAAATATTTATTTTAGGCATATATTATTTAACAAGGATTTCGCCAAATGATAAACTACAGGAATAGATACAGCATTACCGAATTGATGCTTTGCCTTAGATTGATTATCTGCTATCTGGAAACCTTCTGGAAATCCTTGTAATATTGCGTAATCCTTTGCAGTTAATGGTTTATATTTTTGGTGAAAATATATTTCTTGAATAAACTTTTGTTTATATATTTCGGGTTCATCACATTCTATAGATATAGTTGCTAAATAATCTCGCGTTCCCGTTGCTGTTAATGTACCAATAGCATCAGCGTGAGGTAAATAGATTTTAGAAATTCCGTTAATTCCTGATGATATTTTAGAATTTACAAACTCATAACCTTTATCTTCTACAAAACGTAAAATAGATTTTTCCACTAAAGTCTCAATTTCTTCAATTTTCAAATCTGTAATTAAGGATTCTAGAGCATTAAAATTTAAAGGATTACCATCTTTATTACCATAAATTTTCTTACGACGATTTTTTAAAACAGTTTGACAAATTAGCTTTTCTCTTTCAGTGGTTTCTATTAAATCCCAAGAATGAATTGTAGTATGTCCATTTCTAACGTCTGAGAATAAAAAGAAATCATTTAATTCATCTATTTTTTTAAATCTTCCTCTAGAAGCAGGAATTTTACCATCTGTAAATAATACTTCTGTAGGAAACTTTCTTTTAGAAAAATGACTAATTTCAATATCAGGAATTACATCATACAATTTCAAATGTTCGTTAACAGGTTTTGGAAAGGTAAAACCCCAACAATTATTTATATCCTTTCTAATACCAATAATAAAAACTCTATCTCTATCTTGAGGTAGACCAAAATCTTAAGAATTAAGAACCTGATATTTAACCATATAACCAGAAGATATTAAATTATCGAGTATATACTCTAAACTTTCTCTATTTCTCGGTTCAGTTAAACCTTTCACATTTTCAAATATAAAGGCTTTTGGCCGATTAGATTTTACAACTCTAAAAACATCAATCCATAATTGACCTCTAGGGTCATCTAATCCTTTTAACTTACCTGCTATTGACCAAGGTTGACAAGGAACTCCACCGACAATAATATCTATTTTAAAAGGTAATTGATTTAAATTAGTAATATCTCCTAAATATGCTTCATTCGGATTATTATTATTATGAATAAAATTATTTTTATAAACTTTGATAGCATCTTTATCAATTTCTGAATAACCTAAGCAAATTCCCCCTAACTGTTCAAGAGGTATTCTAAAACCACCGATACCGGAAAATAGGTCAACAAAAGTAAATTTTGTTGTTGTTTTTATACTGGTTGTCGGTTGTAATAATTGAAATAGTTCTAATTGTTGAGCATTAATACAAGATTTCATATTATTCAAATAAGCAAGATTATCTGGGAATATATTGTGATTTTATCAAAAAATCAAGATAGTTTTCAGTTATCGCTTTTCCTAATATCAATTTAATTTTACTGTTGTAATCATAAGTGATATAATCAATACGAATAATGCTTAAATTCTGTTGTGATTTTTAATGAATAAAACATGGAAAAAGTTTTAAAAGTTATTAATGATGTAATTACTAATCCTCCTATTCCCCATGAACCATACAAACAGTCTTTGAAAAATTGGGCAATGTATTGTTTACGAGATAGAGGTTTTATTGTAGTTTATGCCCAAAATTATGATTTTGCTGTGGAAGTAAAAGGAGGTGGAAAGCTATATTTCAATGTGA
Organism: Okeanomitos corallinicola TIOX110; assembly: GCF_038050375.1. Classification (NCBI taxonomy): domain Bacteria; kingdom Bacillati; phylum Cyanobacteriota; class Cyanophyceae; order Nostocales; family Aphanizomenonaceae; genus Okeanomitos; species Okeanomitos corallinicola. Next base: position 620,903 of record NZ_CP150886.1, read on the forward strand.
CTAATAATGCGGTTGATTTGGATGATAAAATTAATTGGATAGTTTGGGATAGTGTAGATAAAAAAGTTAATTTGATTCCGCAGATGTTATAAATTCAGTAGGTTGGGTTAAGCAACAGCGCAACCCAACTATTCATTTATTTTATTTCACAAATACCATAAAATGCTGTTGTGGTAATTTATTTTTTGTCTCTTGAAAATTTAAACCTACTGCTTTCATTTCTTTTTTGACTTGTTTTTGTGTCATTTTGTGCAACCGTTTAATCATAATAAAGGGATTTTCTCCCCGATATTCTACCAATACAACTTTTCCACCTGGTTTTAAAGATTTAACAATTTTTGTCATTACTTCTTGGGGATATGCTAATTCATGATAAGCATCAACCATAATTGCTAAATCTATACTTTCTTCTGGTAGGTTAGGGTTGGTTTCTGTGGCTAAAATTGGTTCAACATTATTGATGTTTTTCTCTTCTTTAAAATACCCAATTATTTCTAACATTTGTGGTTGAATATCAACTGCTAAAACTTTACCTTGGGTTAATAAAGGTGCTATTAAAAAACTTAAATAACCTGTACCAGCACCAATATCTGCAACTACATTATCGGGTTTTAAGTCTAACAGTTCAACTATTTGACTGGTTTTTTCTTCTGTTTCTCTGCTCGGCCTTTCTAACCATCCTGCACCTCTATAACCCATAACTTGAGCTATTTCTCGACCCATGTAGTATTTACCGATACCATCAGGACTGTGATTTTGTCGCTGTTCGTAAACGGATAATGCTGTACTGGGAAGGTTGGAAAAAGTTAGTAATATTCCCCAACTTAAACATAGGATTAGTATTAAATTATAAACGGTTCTAAAGAGCGATCGCACCATTTTCCTTCTATATATTCTGTTACTAAGGGTGTAATTACAAACTTAGCAGGAAATCCGGCTTTTACGTCTACCCGCACGCAGGAATAAGGTTTCTTCCTCTGAGAACCATGGCCACTACGTCCTACATACAACAAAGAATCAGCAACTTTACGAGGAGAATCAGGAAATGTTTCCATCAGTTCTGTTCCTTCTTTTCGTTGCCGACGGGGGCGACGACCACTGCCACCAGAAACTATATAATTAATGTGAGAATCAGCATATCCTGTATCCCCTGTCCGCAGATGTTCTAAGCAGTGTGCATGACCATTAAACACCAAATCTACCAACGGTCTACCTTCAGTAAGATTACCCAAAGCTGCTGCAACCTGTTCAAATACTGCTCTTAAACGATGACGCACTGCTAGGGTTTGTCCTTGATTCCACTTAGTGGCTTCTGTAACATAAGGTGGATGATGGAAAAATATTACCCTTCCCCGCACTTCTGAATTTTGCCAAGATGCAATTAACCGACTTCGCAACCATTCCAATTGTTCAAAATCAACATCTGCATTGGTGTGGGTTTCTAGTTGTTTTTGAATATCAATTTTAACTTCGTTAATTTGGTCTAATTTACCACCTAAATCTGCTAATTGTTCGGAATCTTCTGGATTTTCTGAGTTCAATTTTTCACATTCTGATAAAATTTGTAACTCCTCTTTTTCCAGTTTTTGACGACGTTTTAATAACTCCTGACGAATATCTCCCGCTTGATTTTCTGGTAAAGGTTCTGGGGTATTAAAAGTATTAGAATCTAAGGCAAAAAAGTCAATTTCACCATAATTAAAGGTATAATAACGATTAGGTAAGCGGGTAAATTTTCCTGGTTGATAACGCAAACATAAACCTGTATGACTTTTTCCGGTGTAGTGTTTATCTAAATGACGTTCCAACTCTCTGGGAGGAATAGCTGCTAAATAATCAATAAAAGCTCTTGTATAAGCATCACCTTGGTTTGAACCATGCCAACCAATCTCTATATCTTTGTAACGCAGCATCCGACGCAAAGGTAACGTCGAACCTGTAATTAAGCGATACAACCAAGGTACATCATAATAATCATGATTACCTAAAACTGGGAGAATTGGTAACTTAAAAACCATCTGATCATAAGCTATATCTTTGGTATTTTCTCCACCTACTAAACATTCCCGATAGGGTTCAATAAAATTCGCTGGATAATATTCACGAGAACCAACAACATAAATGACATCACCAGTGTGCAAAACAAAACGACAATCATCACTATGATTTAACATCATTTCTGCAACTTGACGTTGAGGATGAGAACCATAATGAGATTTAGTTCCCGAATCACCAATTACCATAAATGAAAAATCGGGATTTTCTTCCCTGCCATTATCATCTAAGATCATGGAGGTTTGGTCAATTTCTCGTTGCTTAATGCTAGGATGTAGCCATCGCACCCGCTGTTTCATTTTTTGAATTTTTACAGGAACTGATGGTTCAGAAATCAAGTTCATATCCGAAATTAGTTAATCTATAAGTTAATTCTAAACGAGTTAATCAATTTATAATTATCAAACATTCTATCTTATTTTGTAAATATTACTTATTCATCTGATATTTCTTGGATATCTGAAATTTAAACAAATTATAGCATCACCAGATGGTTATTTTTTTTGATAAATCTTTGGTATTAATTTCAAATTTTTGATTAGTTTTTGTGAATTGCTAGAGTAGATTTATGAGTAAGTTGGTATAATTTAAACTGAAAGTAAACTATCAGTGAGTTCCATAGTTTGATATAATGCCATAACATAATTCTGTGATTAGATCAACTCAATACTTTTGAGCAAAAATTCTGTAAATATTATATAGTGGCATAAAAGATAGTTATGTTAGAAGTCATTAGAGTAATTTTGTCATAGCCATCAGGTATTAGCTTTGCTTGTTAGTTTATTATATCTGTGTGTTTGCATAATATGAATAAAATGAATGAATCAATTATCACTCGGTTATTATCTCCTGAATTACAAAAAACCTATGACGCAGTAATTTTACCTTACGTTAAATGGGTTATTTTTGTCGTTTTATTGATAATATTTGATTTAATTCTCCTAATTTCCTTACAAAAAAGTTGGCTCAGATACATCGAAATTCCTCTGGGCTTATCAATAGCTGTTATCATGGGGATGCTAACCTACAAAATCTTTGATCAGTGTTTTAATTATTATTTACTACAGTCAGCTATCAAGCAGAAGGTTAACGGTGAAATATTAGTAGTTTCTAGTATTTTAGCCAAAGGTTTAATTGCTATAATTATTTTTTGTATCTTTGCTCAGGTACATCAAATAAATCTCATTGGTGTCTTTACCAGTTTCGGATTAGGGGGAATTGCTTTTGCTTTTGCTGCTCAACAAACCCTACAACAAATATTAGGTGGAATTGTACTTTATATTGATAGACCTTTTGTAGTTGATGATTATATCGGTTTAGCAGATGGAACTTTTGGCAGAGTAGAATCAATTGGTTTGCGTTCTACAAAAATTCGTAATTCTGGCAAAGGTACTTTAACTGTAGTTCCTAACGATTCTTTGATTAAATTAAATATTGAAAACTTTACCGGAGGAAGAAAAGTTGTTTCTTTGATTTATTTGAAATTTGAAGAAAAAATCAATGAAAATGAAAGAGCTTTAATTAGACAAGTTATTTTAGAAAGTACAAAAGACTTATTTGGGATTGATTCTCGAAACACAGAAGTAGTATTTAAAGATATCCTACAAGCAGATAAAGATACATTCAAAACTCAAGCACAAATTAGCTTTTTTATTCTTGGTACTGGTGATGTGGGTATGGATATCCGTCATCAACTATTAGATATGGCTAAACAAAATATCACCACACAACTACAAGGATTTGGAATTAATTTTGATATTGCTGATGAACCAGTAAATATTCAAGCACCTATCACCATTTAATGTTTTTAAAGTTGAGTGAATTTAATAAGTATGCAGATTTTAGTTAATCTTCAAAATTTGTTACCAGTTAATACAGATTTAAAGAGCTTTCTGACATCATTAGGCATTAATTTGGGAGTTTTTGGCTTCTTTTTACTTCTATCTCTGTTAGCTGGTAAATATACTCCCGGTCTATTAACATTTATTGTTCATAGATTTACACCCAAACCAATAGCTAAGATATACCAAGGTTTAATAGATCCCTTAGAAAGTTTCTTAAAAGTAACAGGAACTCTAGTTCTTGTATCTGTATCTTGGACGTTAATGCAGCAGTATGAGCGACTGTATCAGTTCCTAAAATTTTTCCTAGATTTAGCTGTAATTTGCAGTTTTGCTGCTTTAGCATCTCAGTTATTTCGTCAAGTTATCCGGGTTTATGGAATTGATTTAATTCGCAAATTGGGTTTAGAAGTTGATGAGTTACTATTAGTTGTAGAAACAGTTGCTAATGTTGCTATTGGCTTAATTGCAGCCATAGCTTTTGCTCAAAGTCAAAATGTAAATTTACTTGGTTTAGTTGCAGGTTTAGGTATTGGTGGTATCGCTGTTGCTTTTGCTGCTCAAAGTACCTTAGAACAGATTTTTGGAACTTTTGTTTTATATTTAGATCGTCCTTTTGTAGCTGGTGAATATATTCGTGTTAATTTAAGTTCCCAAGGGATATTATTTGCGCGTGTAGAATCAATTGGTTTACGTTCTACAAAGTTAAGAATAGCTGCTAAAAGTACCTTGGTAATTGTTCCTAACTCAGTCATGGCAAAAGTAGATATTGAAAATATTACTAGAGGTAAAAAATTAATGGTCTTGCTGTATCTTGACTTTGCCAGAATTCTAGAGAAAACAGAAGAAGCATTAGTAGAAAAGGTAATCAAGGAAAGTACCATTACTTTATTTGGAATTGACCCTAACAGTACAAAAATTAACTTAATTCCTCAAGATGATCAAGCAGGAGTTCGTGCTAGGGTAAGTTTCTTTATTTTAGGTTCTCATGAAAACTCTATTGATTTCCGTAAGCGGTTACTAGAATTAGCTAATGAAGGTATTTCTAAAAAGCTGCTGAGTTACGGTATAGAATTCACAATGCAAGAACCAACTCTTTATGTCGAGTCACCGATGACAATCTAAGTTTTTAGAGTTTCTATTGAGAGAATTTGAGGTTTATTTGGGGTTTAATGTACTAATTGAATTACTCCCCATTGTCCATTAGTTAACCATTTGGGGTCTATTGTTGCTAATTCTGTCAAAATTTCCGCTTTTAATCCTGCTGCTACCTCTGATTTTAAAGTCCGTAAAGCTACCATTGGTGTGGGTAAATAAGCAACTATATCAGCAAAATTGGTAGTATAATCCCATTCTAAATCACCCAATAAACGCCGATAATTTGCATCACCTTTAACTATGATTAAATTAGATTTAGCAAACTCATCTTTTAATAATTTTGGAATTTGCCAAAATGCTAAAGGTGAAGTCCAAAAATAATCTTCCTGTAAAACTAAGCGACCTGAATTTATATTTTTGTTCAGTCTTTTACTAAAAGATTTAACTTGAGGATGACTACCTGCGGCTAAAAATTCTTGGGTATAATGAACATCTTTAATCATTGCATCGGATACAAAGGTTGGATGAGGTTTTAAATGCAGGTGGACTTGTGCTGCAAAACCGCTATCTAAGAGAAAATTAACTAAACACAAATCACAAATTAACTCAAAACCTGCATTATCAAGGACAATATCAATCCGATTATGAGCAGATTTTGTTAATAATTTAGTTACAGCAAAACTATCATCAACGAGAATATTAGTTAACTGTGTCTGAATATCAAAACTACTTCTGTTCTCTTCAAACGCTGACCATAAACTTAAATCTACCCGATTTCCCCATAATGAAAAATATAATAAAGCAATTAAGGATGATTTACTAGGTTTATCTTGTTTTTGGGAGTCATCTAACCATTTTTCTACTTGGGTACATAGATAAATAATTGCATCAATAGATGCTTCTAAACCTTGTTCTTTCTGTAATAAAAATGGGTCTAACTGATGATTCTTTCCCGGTTGGAAGTAATTAGTTATGTTAAGAATTAAACGATAGAAATAAGTCTCTGCTAAAAACCAAGGGACATCTAACCAACGCTGATTTTTATGGATTTCTAAATACTTTTCCCAGTGATAAAAATCTATACTATGGTCATTTTTTAAAGGTTGTAAATATCCATTTTTTAGTTCTGATGCTAATTTTTCTAAATTTTGATTTATTTCTGGAGGGAAATTATTTTCTTTAATTACACGATGAGCAATATCTGGCATTCTTTTAGTTACTGTATATTCAGTAAAAGTGCCAGTTTTAGAACCTAGCAGTGGTGCTGGTAGGGGTAAATTAGGTAATTGATATTTATTTTGATATTTATTCACGACAAATACAACAGTTCTTCATTTATTTTGATTCACATTGCTCTTTCGTAATAAAATGCCGATAGCGAAACATTGCTTCTAACTGCATTTGAATTAACCAACCACTGACGAATTCTACCCCATCACCACCAGGAAGAATATAAGAAATATTATCAGTTAATTTTGTTTTTCCATTTTCATCTGCAAACTCATGACGATGTATCCAAGACTCAAATGGTCCAGAAATTTGTTCATCAGTGAACAGACTATATTTTTCAAATTTAGTATGACGCGCTAACCAAGTTAAAGGTACAGGGCCAAGAAACAAGCGAAACTCAGTTATTGCACCTTCATCAAGTCCACCTTCCCGACGCAGTACCTGCACAGGTTGCCAAGGTGGGGTGAGTAGTTGTAAAATATCTGGACGTTCATGGAATTTCCAAACTACTTCGACTGGTGCATTGATAATGGAAGAATGAGAAAAGTGCAGCATGGACAAAAAACCTAAACTTTAACTTTTAATTAACGGTAAGCATTCAGCTTTTTCATGGTGATGTCAAGAATCATTATTTGATAATCTACCGATTTCTCAAACATTCTGAATCCTGAATTCTTACAATTAACCTTCATATTCAGTGTCAATTTCAATATCTAGCGTATCTTCATCAATTCTGACATACAAAATATTGGGACGACAGCAAACTTGACAATCTTCTACATAATTTTGCTGCATTCCGGCACTAAAATCAATAAAAGTTGTGTTTTCTTCACCACAATAAGCACAATAAAATTCTGCTGTGTTTTGCATTTTTCATTACCTCTGCATGGATGTCATTTCTGCACTAGACCGAAAATGACTCATTGCTTCAGTCAAATGCTTTATTAGTGTAGACTGTGGTAAAGGCCCTTGCAAGTGATTCCAAGGTAAAATTTGCTCGGTTGACCAATCACTATAAACGTAAAAATCTAAATCGGGAATTTTGCCTTTTAATTCTTTAAAAGCACGTTTATAACTTCCTAAAGAGTCACCAAAACCACGAGTTAATTCTAACAGATAAGAGAGTCTGCGATCGCCTCTCGATAACAAACCTTGAATTACAGACCAATTATAACTTTCTGGACGAAAATCTATACCTTGGGGTTTTAACTGTTTTTGTAGTAACTTTAACCGTTTTTCTGATTGCTTATTCACCCCAAACCACTGGAAAGGAGTGTGAGACTTAGGTACAAAAGTGCTGCATCCCAAAGTTAACCGTAAACCAGGTACAGCTTTTTTAATAGCTTTCATCATTGCTACCGTTGCATCTAAATCTTCTGCTTCTTCCCCAGGAATACCCACCATTCCATATAATTTTAAACTGGATAAACCCCCAGCTTTAGCATTAATTCCCGCTTGGATAATCTCCTCATTTTTTAATTTTTTATTGACAATTTCCCGCAGCTTTTCTGAACCACTTTCTACCGCAATTGTCAGCGAACGTGTATCTCTTTTTGCTAAAGTTTGAGCTAATTTTTCTGTCACCGTATTTGTCCTGACCGAAGCAACACTCAATCGTACATCATCATATTTTGTTTGACTAATATAATCTAATAATTCGGAAAATTCAGGATGTTGAGTTACCGAAGCACCCAATAAACCCAGACGGTTAGTAACTTTTAAACCCTGTTCAATTGCCGGAATTAAAGAAGTTTCTAAACTCGCAGTTCTAAAAGGTAAAGTTAAATAACTAGCTAAACAAAAACGACACATTTCTGGACAACTCCGCACCACTTCCACCATGAAAATATTTTCCCAAGCTGCTTTTTCTGTCACCACAGTAGAAGCAGAAAGAGTATTTCCCCGGTAAGTTTGCTTTTGAATAACAGCAGGAATATCACTATCAAGAGGGTGAATTGATGTTATTTCTCCATCATTTCCAGAATATTCTACATGATATAAACTAGGAATATAAATACCGGGAACTTGTGCTAATCTTTTTAATTTAACTTCTCTAGTTGAGTTTCTAACTTCTTTGTAAGCATCAATAAAACTACTTAATAAAATTTCCCCATCCCCCAATAAAAACACATCAAAAAAATCCGCAAAAGGTTCAGGGTTAGCAGTCAAAACTGGACCACCACCAAAAACCAAAGGATGATTTTCATTTCTATGACTTGCACGCAGAGGAATTTCTAAAGATTCTAAAAGGTTAAAAATATTCACATAATCTAATTCCCAAGACATAGAAAAACCTAAAATTTCTGGATGTCGAGGAAGTTGTTCTTGAGTATCAGTAAATAAACGACTTACCTGTAAATCTTCGCGCATTGCTAAAGTTGCCCAAACTACCTGATAACCAAGACTGGTAATACCCACCGTGTACTCGTTTGGGAAAGCGAAAATTAAAGGAATAGCATCATTTTGGGGAGTCGCGGGAGTAAATAATAGACGTTCCGAGTTAAATACAGATGATGTCACAGATTTTTATTAAACGTTATCTATTTTATCTATATATAATTATAACCCAAATTAGTTATTATAACTTAGCTCAATACAATTAAATCAAACACTTTTAAAAATCCGGCAATCATCCATTCCAATCCGCGTTTATCTGCGTTTATCTGCGTTCAATATTAATATCTTATTCTCTAAAAACTCATCTTCCAACAATCAAATATTACTTAGCGATATTTAATTTTTAACAAAAGAATAATAAAATTAAAAAACAAAGTTACACCATTAGCAATAATAATCGGTAATGCACCCAGAATAATCCCATAAATAAACCACAAAAACAACCCAGTCATAAAAGTAATTAACATCACAAAAGAGACATCCTTAGCTGACTTTGTTTTCCAGGTTTGAAACATCTGTGGTAGAAATGCGATAGTCGTTAATGTCCCTGCTGCTAATCCGATAATAGTAATTAAATCCATTTGTAGTAGTAAATCTCAACTGTAAGATTATAATATAGCAGAATCGGGATAGGCAGAATACCCATCCTAGAATATCAGGTCATTTATTTTTTATCTTTTTCTTTTTTCAGATAATGTTTAGCCCAAGCATAGCGTTTTGAGTCTTTTTTTAACAGATAATCAACTAACTCATGACGCTGTTTTTCATCCTTTGATTTTTTCAAAACAGATTTAATTTCCGAATCCATATCCAAAGGTTTAGCACCTCGTTTAATTGCTTCATTAAACCAATATTCACCATCTGAATATTCATGTCTTTCAAAACAAATAGCTCCCATTAATGTATAGGGATGATGACTATCTGGTTGAAATTTCATTGCTTGACGAGCGCAACTTTCCGTCTCATCTAATTTATCAATATCTCGAAATGCTCCACCTCTAGTTGTTAACAAAGCTGACTTGAGTTTATTATCTTTAATGTTGTTCAGTTGTAATTTATTGGTTAACTGTAATGCTAATTCTGATTTATCTGCTTTACGTAAATGACTACTAGCATTAACTAAATTCCAACTATTCCCAGTGCGTTTAAATTCCTGTTGATAAAAATCAGCTTCTATGCTGTGATATTTAGTCCAAATTAAACCAGAAAATAATGCACGTCCTTGATTATTTTTATCGGTTTCCCGATTATAATACTCGTAGGACTTATTTTGAGGAGTGTTGATTTTTGTTTCTTGTAACCAAGCCACATCTTTAGGTTCTATTCTCTCACCTTTTTCTAATTTTTGCAGAATTGAATATAAAGGACTTGTAAATGACTTATCTTCATATTCCGAAACTCTATATTTTGATTTAAGGGAAGTAAACTGTTTTGTTTTTATCAAAATAATTATATCTTGATAATTATTGATTTTTAACCAATCAATCTCTGCATCATTTAATAATGTGAATGAATTTACTTTTGACTTGAGTTTACCTGCATATTCTTGATTAGCAATCTCTATTGTTTTATTAAACTTACGTTTCTTCAAATAATTAACATCTTGCTCTCCTAAAAAATTACCAGAATCAATTTTTTTTAAAATCTTATAAAGATGACATTTGGGAGATGTATCTTCAAAATCAGTTGCTTGATACTTAATCTTCAAAGCAGCAAACTCTCGTGTTTTTTCCTGTTCCTCTGCAATAGCAATAGTTTCAATCAGTTCTTGTTCCTGTAACCAAGCAATTTCTGTATCAATTAAACTTGCTTGAGATGCTAACTTTTTCAGAATTAGATATAATTGACTACCTACAGAGTTACTTTTATATTTGATAGCTTGGTACTTTTCCTTTAACTCTACAAACTCATTTCTTCTTACTGCTTCTTGTTGTTTAACAAAATTCAAAGTTTCTAACAGTTGGTTTTCTTGCAACCATTTATATTCAGACTCAGTTAAACGTTCAGTAACATCTATTTTTTTAAGAATAGAGTAAAGTGGATTATCTAGATTAGAGTTTCGATATTCACTTGCTTTATATTTAGACTTCAAATTCACAAACTTTCGAGTTTCTACAGCAAAAGTATTTATTTTACTAAAACCGTTTGATATTAACCAGTTAAATTCTTTCTCAGTTAAAACATCACCTGACTCAATTTTACAAAAAATAAAATATAAAGGAGTTACTGTCCATTCAATACTAGCATCAGTAACTTCATATTTAGCGTTGAGTCTAGTAAACTCTTCTCGTAATTTTATCTTTTCTTTGCTTTTTTGCTTCTGTTCATTTCTAATCAAATTAGCAGTATTTAAAAGTTTTTCTTTCTGTAACCAAATATATTCTAAATCATGAATCTCTACACCTAAATCAGCCTTTCTGAGAATAAAATAAAGAGGACTAACAGGAGAAGAATCTTCATAATCACCAGCTTGATACTTATCCTTTAAACCAGCAAAATGTTGACACTTAATGTCATATTCCTGACTCATAAACAGCACCCAATCAAAAACAAATTACTTTGCGTTCTTCTCTGCGTAAAACAAAAAATACTGACAAAAAACTACGAATATAACTACAAAAATAAAAAGAGGCATTCCTGATAAATACCCCTAAAAACCTACATCAAATTTTTAACTAAAACTACGACACAGAAGAACCAGAATAAAGGTTTTCATAGTAATCTAAAATCTGCCTTACCCTTGTTTCCGCATTGGATATCCAAGTAACAGATAAGCCAGCGATTTGACCTTGATAATAATCAAAATCTGAGGAAGTTTGGGGAATTAAATCCACCTCTACCCCTTCCACCTGACGCAAATGTGCAGTTATTTCTCGATACACAGCCAAAGGTAAATAAGGAAATTCAATTGTTTTGCTAGTCTGTTCCATAAAAATAAAATAAAACCGGATATTTCCGGTTATTAAATTTTGTTTTCTGATTTCAATGTCATTGTGTACAGATTAATCACCATACTCAAATCACAACCAAAACAGTACCACAAAATTTTAAAGGGGTGTAGTCATAGCAATAGAATTTCCAGCAGAAGCAGTCTTAGATTCAGATTTGGGTTCTTCTCCCACTGCTTTAGCAACTTCAATTCCGTACTGTTCAAAAACTACAATCGGATCAGAACCACCGTTCATTTCAATCCGTTTTACCAAAACACCATCAGCCAGTCTTTGTCCAGCTTGGACATAGCGGCTAGTGTTCTCCTTCGGTACTTTAATAATCGCTTTAGGTTGTTTACCAATTAGAACTACACCACTTACATAAACTGCTTCTGCGGTTTCCGGTTTTGGCAGTTCCGGTAAAACAGGTTCTAGTTTTTTAGGAGTGACAACCTGTGGTAAAACCGTTGGCAGCACAGGTGTGACCGCAGGTTTAGGTTTAGGTAATGAGGCATTTATAGAACCTTGCCCTGTCCGTACAGGAGTTCTGATTTGTCCTGGTTGTACAGGAGTTCTAATTTGCCCTCGTTGTCCTGACGATCCGATTGGTGTAACAGGTAAAGGTGGTGGTATAGGAACCGGTTTTTGGTTCATACCCACAGAAGTTATAGATCCTGGTGAATTTTTGACGATTTCCCCAAATGGATCTTGTCTTCCTTGCTGTACACCCTTAATACGCACATCTGCTTGAGTTGATTCAATCAAGCCAGGGTTCTTAGGGGCAAATATTGGATTATCTGTAGATACGGGATCAGGTTGTGTTGCTATTTTTGTGTCTGGTTTGGCTGGGGTCGTTTGTGATGTATTAGTAGGTTGAGTAGTGCTAGTATCTCCTCCTATGGTACATCCAGCGATCGCCAGAGTTAAAATAGCCGCAGCTGTAATTTGTGAATTTATACCCATTAGCTGTTCTCGAAAGCTATAGGAAAGTTTACTTGTGAAAATCAACACGCCTGAAGTAAATACTTTAGGCAAAGTCTGTTCCCTTTATAACCTAAATTTTTACATTACGCTGGTTGTTTTTCACACTTTGAGATCCAAAAAAATATTAATTATCCCCAGCAGTCATAATCTGTTTTAACAAACTCACTCCTTTTTTGACCTGGCGAGAAACAGTAACCACACTAATGCCTAAGTGATCTGCAACTTGCTTCTGAGTTAAATCCTGCAAAAATACACATTCTAAAACTTCACGAGTCCGATTTTCCAGCTGTACCAGCGCTTGTTGCAGTCTGATTTGATCCTCTTGAGCCAATTGGAAACTACGATAGTTGGGATCAGGAACTAATTCACCCAAACTTGTAGAACCTTCTTCCCCATCTTGTATTGGTACATCCAGACTCAAAGGAGATCGGTTCACCCATGCTAATTTAATTTCTTGCCATTCAGTGTGAGGAATTCCCAGCGCTGCTGCTATTTCCGCATCCGAAGGTTGGCGATTATGCTGTTCCCGCAGAGAACGGCAAATACCTATAGCTTGTTGTTGTAAGGCTAACCAGCGGCGAGGAATTCGCATGGTTACACCCTTATCTCTCAGATAGTGTTGAATTTCCCCACGAATATAAGGGATAGCATAAGAACTAAAAGCATTACCCTTAGAAAGCTCAAATTTTTCAATCGCTCTAATTAACCCCAAACAGCCTACCTGAAGTAAATCCTCCTGATTTTCTTGACATTGATTACTCCAGTAATGAACTTCTTTTCTCACGAGTCCATAATTTAGCTTTACCAATTGATTGCGAAGTCGCTCTGAAGGACTTTGCTCATATTCCCGCAACAGTTGGTAAATTTCATGTTTTAGTTCGTTTGTGGCTGTAGTATTCATGGCACATTGGGAATTAATGAGTAGTGTTTTTTTTATTGCTTTTTAAATTAGCTCTAGTCATCCAGGAGAAAAGACGTAATATGACTTTTCAAAACCCAGGAATTTATGCTTTGTCTCAAAAATCTTGAGGATAAATTAAAAAACTATTGTGATTTTGTAGCTTATCAAACAACTGTCCTAGAATCAAAATATACAATTGAGTGACTAATGTCAAACCGAAATCGTACTTAATTTAACAAACTCAAGATCATATATACTTATAAGTATCTACTGTTTATATACAAACTATTTTTATATTAGTAAAACTAATTACTTAGTAATCGTACTGACATAAACCCAGCAATTTATCTAATTTTTAATAACCGTAATTGAATTACCGTTAATTTACCGAGAGCAATACACATTAACTTTATAAAAGTATTAGATATACAGTCATAAAAAAACCTAACTGAACCAGTATAAAGAACAGGACAGTTAGGTTAATTTTTGTTAATCAATCCGTTAATTAAGATGGATTAGCCACGATTTGTTTCTACCCGGCCATAGAATAAACCACGAATCTTCACTTCTTTAGGTTCACCGGCTCCCAAATCTGTATCAGAAGGCTGTTCACTCTCAAAAGTACCAGCAATTTCTCCCGTAGCACTGTCTACCTTGGCTACTTGTAAAGAAATCTTACCATCAAGAGTTTCTACCCGCTTAACATTGGCGCGAATTAATTCTTCATCATCAGCTTGTGCAGGTAAAGCTACAGCGTTGTCATAGCCACTCACAATACCACGACCTTTGGGATCTAAGAAAGCAGCGCCACGGTAGGAAGGAACTTTAAAAGTACCTTCAAAGTCAGTGGAGGTATTAATACTGGTCAAATTAGGCTGTGTTTGAGCAACCAAGTTTTTGATAGTAAAGAGGAAAGGTACTGACTCACCACCAGGAAGTTTAACAGTGGTAGCTTGAAAGTCCAGACCATCTTTTTCCAAAAATGTCAGACTTTTATCTGGGTTAATTTTCAAATCACCCTGCACTTGGTCAATAGTAGAAGTATACCGAGTTAACAACTTACCAGCTACAAACTCAGCTTCTTGTCTTTTGTTAGCAGGTTCTTCCTTAACAAAATAATTAGTTGGTTCTAAACAAAGTTCTGTGATGCTGTAAGATAAGCTGTCATCTAAAGCAATAGAACCACGACTTGTCTCTGTTAATTGAGGACATTTGTTAGCCAAGCCAGTACCTCGAATTTGTTCATAGGTAAGTAAGTCCTTACCGCTAGAAGAGGGAGCTTCACTACAAGCAGTTATCAGTCCCAAACACAAAGCTAAGAAAGCAACTATTAAAGCGCGATACCTCATGGTCAACCTCAATGTCATTAATATCTAAGTTGTAAAACTGCTCTACTAAATGTAATTAAATAATTAAACGCATTCTCCCCAGTCTCTAAGTTGAATTTCAAACTCAGAACCATCCCAGATAAAATGGGAATTTTAGTAGGTACAGCGTCAAACCAAAGGCAAAAAGTTGGTTACATTTAGCAGGATTTGGCTAAATTGATGAGTAGGCCGTAACACGGAAACCCTTCAAGGTATCCTGTACTTGGCACGAAGCAAGTTATACTTCATGGTTTGCTTTTGCATAACTAAATACAAAAGCGGCTTTACTCAATTATTTTATGTTGTGTATGTATTGCCAGTACATACAACTGATAGGAAAAAGCTAACTAATGCTAAAAATAGCCAACTTTTTCTTCCTGCTTCATCCTGAAAGTGTCGGCACTATGCAGTCTACAGGCTAACACGGTCAACCTGACCGTTTTTTGATTTAAATTAATGACAGCATTTACATCTGTGTCACACTCAAAACCACACTTATCACATTTGCACACCCTTTGAGATAATGACAGAGATAATTTTTTCTCACCGTAGTTAGAGCAGCTTTTACTACTGGGATAACTACTGAGATAAAATCTATTCACCACTACCAACTTACTGCCATATAGATAACTTTTGTTAACTTGCTATCTGCTAACACTGCCGATATATTCGATTCCTCTATCCCAATGCAAAATTGGTTTTTAATAATCAAACTCGATTTTAAGCGTGTTTAGCTACTTATGTTTACTGTGCAAGTATTAGTCTTTATTGCTTGTTAATCTTGATTTGAGTTTTGAATCCTATTAGCATGATTGTATTTTACAGGCAAATCTATCACCATAAACATGACGTGGGAAACATTGATGATATGTGATTAGTTGTTAGTATTTCTGATTAAAACTCTAACTAGCTATTTACCTGTTAATCCTCCATTTTTTTAGGTGTTTCGGGTATTGTATTACTTTCACTAACACCAGCAGAAAATTACATGAATAATCACCAAAATTTGCCATCTACCGATTTGTCTGTAAAATTGCAAGCCATTACTGTTTCTGTACATGATGCTACTCAATCTTGTCAAGGCAATGTAACATTATTACTAGCTTTACTCAGACAGTTAGAAAGTTTACATAAAGAGATTCGGGATGGAATTTTTCAAGATAGCTTGCCTGATAATCGTCAAAGACTTTATTCTTTACTCAAAGATATTGAGTCTGAAGGTGGCTGGCCTTATATTGAAAGGATGCGATTACAAGCATTTTTAGTAAATCTATCAGCGGAAGTTGATAATCAAAATCAAGCCATAAAAAACACTGGGAACTCTCCCGGTATTGATAGTTCCTGGGAATGGTAACTTAAAAAGGGTAGAGGTTTTTTATTCTCTCCTTTCCCCTTTTCCTTTTTCCCAGAAACCGATAAATCTCGACCCCAATCAGGGGTATGATCAATTACTCAAAATTATTTAAACCTGTAAAATTATCAAGGATTTTTAAGTTTCTGCTAGAAAAAATAACTTGAGCATTTGATCCTATAAGAAATTAGACTGCAACCACAGAGGGGTTTTAATGGCAGGTATTATCTCAGTTTCCCGTAAAGATTTAGCCCAGCGCCGTCAAAAGCTACGTCGGCAACGACGGATAAAAATTATTCAAACTATTTGGCGAACATTGGCTGCTACTGGTATGGCAGGAGGTCTGCTTTGGGTAACAGTTCAGCCTATTTGGGTTTTGAGGACTTCCACCCAAGTGGTGATGAGATCCAACAGTAAATTATTATCCGCCCAAATCACTCAGTCACTTTTGCAGCTTTCCTATCCCCAGTCTCTATGGCGAATTGAACCAGCTACCATTGCGGAAACATTAAAGAAACAACCAGCCATTTCACAAGCATCTGTGAGTCGTCGTCTGTTTCCCCCAGGGCTAATTATCGAAATTCGAGAAAAATCACCAGTAGCAATTGCTCAAATGTTACCAAAACAAAATACCAGTAATTGCCAGAATCAGCCCCAATCCTCAGAAAAATCTACTGATAAATCAACAAACCCATGTCTAAAAAACCCCCATACTCAGAATAAACACAGTCAGGTAAATTTATTAGATGCCAATGGAGCTTTAATCCCCTGGCAAAAATACACTGCACTCAACCCTAATGGTAAATTGCCTAGTCTTAAAGTTATTGGTGTACCAGAACAATATCGTGCCTACTGGCATCAACTTTACCAAGCTGTTAGTCAGAGTGGGATACAAGTGACGGAAATTGATTGTCAAGATCCCACAAATTTAATTTTGAAAACTGAATTGGGTAATGTCCACCTTGGTGTTCCCACTCAATTAGCTGAAAAATTTCATGTACTTAAACAACTTGAACAATTACCATCACAACTGGATTCTCAACAAATAGCTTATATTGATATCAAAAATCCTAGTTCTTTGTTAGTACATACGAATTAATTTAATAAATTAAGTCTGTTAAGTGAAAAAACAAAAGTATGTAACGAAAAGTAAAATTCCTCAAAACCTTTTCCCTGTCGCAATAGGGACTTGACTATAGCGAAGATGAAATTTTTCAAAACAAAAATTAGCATTAAGTTTTGATTACATTAGCAATAGCTATGATATAAACTGCCAGAATATGGAATCTTTGTAGTGGGATTAAAAATTAGTGATAGAACCTACGGATCAGCTGAGGTCAAAAATAATTTAGTTCCATACTTCACAACCAGCATAGACTCACAAGAATACTCTTAGTGAGTCAGTCTTGTTTTTAGGTCAGTAATCTGAGAAAATTCTGAGTAAAAGTCCTAATTTTTGTCCAAAATTGCAATTATCTCTAATGGTAAAATCTGTTAGTTATTGGGTTATTGCAGATAACATTGGTTATAGTCGTGTGGATTTATCACTCTGAATATCTTCTGAAAGTTGCCAGTACAAGTTTGCTTTTACCCTGCTGATGTGTACAACAACTATTCCCCACTATCTAGAAATGCTTATTTAAGTATTTTAAGAAATTAGAACAAAAAACTATACATTTAATAACTCAAAATTTATGTAGAAAATATGGAAAAAAGAACTCATCAAGTTGTAAAATTAACTACTAATGAATATTTGATTGGTAATATGGGTATGAGGAGGATACAGAAGATAATATTAGCATTTGCAGACGTAAATAAATTAGAAATATAGGATTGAAAACGTTAATATTTTAGATCACAGACCAAGCCACATAAATCAATTTTCCCACGGAGTAGCAATACTTTTTGAGAATTAGAGATTTGATTTCCTACTGGATAGGAAGGAAACACATAGGTTTTTAGCTTATGCTACGCGCAACTATCTCCAGACCAATTACTTAGGTTCAGCAGTGTTCATAAAAATAAAAGACAGTACCATAAATAGTGATAATCTCTAACTCAACTATAGTGGACTATTAAGTGAACAACACCAAAAACTCGTTTATCTATCTTTCATAAATCCGATGACACTTGACAATAACCAAGAGCTTATCTATCAAAATACCCAATCAGCAGGACAGCAAGGACTATCTGTAGCGGTGAACTCCAAGAATCCCTTTAGTAGTTCTTCCTTAAACTTTGGACAAAATCACGATAAAAAAATGCCTGAAACCAGTCTCATTGGTGAAATTGTACCCGGCCGAGTTGCCAATATTAAAGTTATTGGTGTTGGTGGTGGTGGTGGCAATGCTGTTAACCGCATGATCGAGTCTGATGTCTCCGGGGTGGAGTTTTGGTCAATTAATACTGATGCCCAAGCTCTGACTTTAGCTGGCGCTCCCAGTAGGTTGCAAATCGGACAGAAGTTAACGAGGGGATTGGGTGCAGGGGGTAATCCTGCCATTGGCCAAAAGGCAGCGGAGGAGTCCCGTGATGAGATTGCTACAGCATTGGAAGGGGCAGACTTAGTATTTATTACTGCCGGTATGGGGGGTGGAACAGGTACTGGGGCTGCGCCAATTGTGGCAGAAGTAGCTAAGGAAATGGGTGCTTTAACTGTTGGTGTCGTGACTAGACCATTCGTATTTGAGGGGAGAAGACGTACTACCCAAGCAGAGCAAGGTATTGAAGGGCTAAAAAGTCGAGTAGATACCCTGATCATTATTCCTAACAATAAGTTATTGGAAGTAATACCAGAACAAACTCCTGTACAGGAAGCTTTTCGTTATGCTGATGATGTTCTGCGTCAAGGTGTTCAAGGTATTTCGGATATTATTACGATTCCGGGATTGGTAAATGTTGACTTTGCTGATGTCCGGGCTGTGATGGCAGATGCGGGATCAGCATTAATGGGTATTGGTGTGAGTTCTGGCAAATCAAGAGCTAGAGAAGCGGCGATCGCCGCAATTTCTTCACCATTATTAGAATGTTCTATTGAAGGAGCTAGAGGTGTTGTCTTTAATATCACTGGTGGTAGTGACCTCACTCTTCATGAAGTGAATGCGGCAGCGGAAACAATCTATGAAGTGGTTGATCCCAACGCTAATATTATTTTTGGCGCGGTAATTGATGACAGATTACAAGGAGAAGTCAGAATTACGGTGATTGCTACTGGGTTTACAGGAGAAATTCAAGCTGTACAACAACAAAGTGCTAACAATACCAGAGTAGTACCTACAACTACCAAGAAAACAGGAACACAACCAGGGGTTAATCAACCAACTGTCAATCAGCCTAGCCCAACTCCTGAACCCAAGGAAAAACCAATTTTAGATATTCCTGATTTTCTGCAACGGCGACGCACTCCACCCAAAAATTAAGTGATTGTAGATTTGAGATTTTAGATTAAATTTGCAGTCTTAGTTTTAGCTGAGTTCTGTAGGCAATGTCTTAGTTTTAGGAGTAAATACAATTTATCGCTAGTCGGCGGTCAGCAGTAAAACCCTCTTGGGGCAAGGGTTTTGATGTCAAATTTGCATATCATTCAAGTGCATACGGCTATAGGGTAGGGAGCAGAAGTTTAGTTACCTACCCCACATTTTTATAATTGGAATTTTTCCTATCCATAGGATTGAAGACACCAGTGAAAAAACTGGTGGAAATTGGAAATGATGATGGGGAAAGGCTTTTTTCATCCTTTACCCCTATCAATTACTAATCTTTGCTACTGCTTTTGTTCTAGCCATTGAATCACCTGATGAGCAAGGTGAGTACCATCTAAGCGGTCAATTTCCCGAATACCTGTAGGACTAGTAACGTTGACTTCTGTGAGGTAGCCACCAATTACGTCAATACCTACAAAAATTAACCCTTCTTGACGCAGTTTTTCGGCTAATGAGGCGCAAATTTCTTGCTCTCTAGGGGTAATTTCGGTTTTTGCGACTGTTCCACCAGTTGCCATATTATTGCGAAAATCACTACCGCTAGAAAGGCGATTCAGCGCTCCTATGGGTTCGCCATTGAGTAAGATAATTCGCTTGTCTCCTTCCTTCGCCTCCGGTAAATATTTTTGTACCATCACAGGTACTCGACCTTGAAGGGTGCTTAATTCAACAATAGAATTAAAATTGCGATCGCCAGCTTGCAAAAATAAAATCCCCTCCCCAGCTTTATTCCCCAAAGGTTTGAGAACTGTTGCCCCCTGAGCTTCTACAAATTCGCGGATAATTTGCTTTTCAGCACTAACTATTGTTGTGGGAATACATTCAACAAACTGAAGAGCATACATTTTTTCATTTGCCCTTCTAATTCCATTGGGATGATTAATTACCAATGTTTTAGTTTGGTCAATGTAATCCAAAATATAGGTGGCATAGAGGTAAGAATCATTAACTGGTGGATCTGTCCGCATAAATACAGCGTCCATTGATTCCAAAGCAGTAAAGACACTTGAGCTTAACTTATACCAAGGATTTGCCGATATCCAACTTCCTTGGGATAACTGCACAGGTACAAGTTCTACCTGCTGTAGTACAGCCCAAGCTTTGCTATCCACAACATTTAACCAGTTGGCCTGAGTGATCCACACTTCATGACCGAGAATTTGTGCGGCTTCCATCAATGCAACACTCGTATCATGACATGGATCAAGTTGATGGATGGGATCAATAATAAAAGCCAGTTTCACCCTTTCTACCTCAATCATCAAGAATTTAATTTTTATACCAATTTGACTAATGATTTTAAAAATGGATTTACTCTCACCTAAACACAGAAAGAGATTCCCAATCCAAAATCTAAAATTCTTGTCTCCAAAATGGTATCAGTGAATTTAGATGATCTGTTTTCTCAAAACAAGTTTGATGGCTGATATTACCCAGGGAAGTTTAATCAGGACAAGAAATACTGAAAATGGCTGTAGAGACCATAAAACAGTATAGAAACAGTTTATGTTATTCCTAGCAAGTGGTTGACTATCTTTAAGGTAAGCTTCTAGAGGGAGGGTTCGATGAAGAAGAATTTTATGGAACTTAACCTAAACTTTATTACCAGTTAGCAAAGCATCCAGTTTACTTTGACGCTCTAAGGCGTACATATCATCACAACCACCAATATGATCATCATTGATGAAAATTTGGGGTACAGAACGTTTACCGTTTGCCCTTTGAGCCATTTTATTTCTTGCTACCTCATCGCCATCAATGTTGTATTCCAGAAAATCAATACCTTTGTTTAACAATAGGTTTTTGGCACGAATACAAAATGGGCAAGTAGTCCAAGTGTAAATTTCTACTTTTGCAGTCATAACATCCTCAATTTGAGCAAATACTTTTTAATTTTAGACTGTTGCTACTGAAATTAGAAAAGGGAGCTTCTCCCCATTTTCCGCCAGAATGGTTTGATAGCTACCCTTGGGGAAGTCAAAATTCAAAAGTTTGGCCAGAAAAAGTTAATCGCAGTCTACAGCATACTGAATTAACTGGGATAAGCGCAGACGTAGAGTTTCTAAGCCTAAACGTTGACTCGCGGAAATAAACACCGCTAGAGGAAATTCTTCCCTCGCTAAAGCTAGAGACTCACTGTCAACTTGATCAATTTTGTTAAACACAACCAACGCAGGACCAGGAGTAATGGGCATTTGTGCCAAAATATCCCGTACTGAACGAATATGACTCAACCAGGCAGGATGGGATAAATCTACTAGATGTAATAGGGCATCCGCTTCCGTGACTTCCTCTAAGGTGGCGCGAAAGGCATCCATTAAAGAAGCTGGCAACTCATGAATAAACCCTACAGTATCTGTAATTAGAGTTTCCTGGGGTTGATTTGTATCTGCATGGGGAATGGTCAAGCGGCGGGTAGTGGGATCAAGGGTGGCAAATAATTGATCCGCTGTGTAAACTTCAGCGTTAGTCAGGGCATTTAGTAAGGTAGACTTACCTGCGTTGGTATAACCGACTAAAGCTACTGAAGGTACTTCCCGATGTTGTCGCCGTTGCCGTAAGCGACAGCGATGGGCTTGTAGTTGGTTAACTTCTTGTTGTAGTCGAGAAATTCGCCGTTGAATTGCCCGTCTTTCTGTTTCTAGTTTGGTTTCACCAGGTCCACGAGTCCCGATTCCACCCCCTAGTCGGGACATGGCGCGGCCTCTGCCAGTGAGTCTTGGCAGCATATATTCTAACTGTGCCAGTTCAACTTGTAATTTACCGGCACCAGATTGGGCGCGTTGGGCAAAGATATCTAAGATTACTTCTGTACGATCAACTACTCTGACACCTATTTTCATTTCTAGATTGCGGGCTTGAGCGGGGGAAAGATCCCTGTCAAATACCACCAGGTTAGCTCCCAAGGTTTGGGCTGTGAGGGCTACTTCCTGGACTTTACCTTCACCGATGACGGTTTGGGGATGGATGCGCGATCGCTTTTGTTGCAGTGTCTGTAAAACGTCACCCCCAGCCGTATCTACTAACCTAGCTAGTTCGGCAATGGTGTCGTGGAATTGTAAGGGGGTCATATCGTTAGTTTGTACCCCGACAATCACCACCCGATCATGATCTGCGTCTACTTCCTGGGCGATATATTCCCGCTGGAATTCTTCTTCTAGACTTTCTACCAAGTCCAGAAAATCCTGATCGGCGATCGCATCCACACTCAACGGCGGGGATATGTGGGCATATAAAGCCGAATCTGGGGTACTAATTCCCGATGACTGAGTTAAAACTAATTGTTTGCTATTGGCAACTAAATGCGCCAAATAAGCCTCTTTTACGTAACCAGTTGCACCCCCACCCCGGCGGGTAAATCCCGTACCAGTGATATTCAACACTACTAGAGCATCTAATCTTTGTAATGCCATTGCTGTCAGTGCCGCCTCATTTGGTGGTTCTGGCTTGAGGTGGGTAGCTATACAGCGAATCCCACTCAGACGCTCTGCACCATAACGGGGTAGTTCTAAGGGTGGAATTTGGGTTTGACGCGGAGTGCCTACCCCCACCCGGATTACTTGTCCGCGACGGTTGAGATAGGCACATACTGGTTGATTTAATTCCGTACTAATTGCTGCCAGCCGTTGAGCGAACTCCGGTGTTGTCATGCGATCGCTCGATATACGCTGGTGGTACAGCCGCTGTAGTTGTTTTAGCTGGCTGGACTTTAAACCTTGGAGATTTCCGAAGATAGTCTCTATAGGCGCTTATGACCAGTAAACTGGCCCCCCCAAATAGTTCTATATGTTTATTTTAACCTATCACACGGGAAGCATATTTGTCAGTTGGGGGATAGTAGGAAACCTGAAATTTTTCCAAATAGTTATGAGCAGGTTCTTCATCATCTAAATCTGGAATAGATGTTAATTGCAAAACATTTAATGATTTCCAATCAAAAAAGTCCTGGCAGCGATGAATGAAATAATCTATTAGAAAAGGTCTGCCCAGAAAAACAAAACTTACAGGTATGTTATCCCTAAAACTTTCTCGCAGTTTATTCAAGTGATCTAAAATTGGTGGCACACTACTTAAATCACTAGAGTATTTTTCTGTGATTTTGCCAAACTTATCTTTTTCATACTTATACAATGAATATTCTAAACCTTGAATAAACAAGATATCAAATTTCTTATTTTTATAGAGGTTCGAGATCCGATTATATAGAGTATTAATTGGCTCAATTAGATGTAATACCTCTAGCTTTTTCTCTGGTATATCATGGATAATTCGTAAAAAAACTTTCTTTGCTTCTATTGGTGTACACTCGACAAAAAATAAGCCAAACTCATTTTTGTTTTTGCGTTTTAGAGCATTTAAAAAAGTTTGATATTCTTCGTATCCTTCCGGAGGTAAGTCTTGATCCCAGTCTATAAACTCTAAATTCATGGGAGATTTTCTAAAGCTTCTTTAAATTCTTGAATGCCTTGAATCAAGGGATGGATATCATACCAACGCTGCATTTCTCCATCTGCATCCAAATAGCGATATTCTAAAAGACAGCGATTAAACATCAAATTCCGATACTGATTATCGTTAATAATTCGCTTAGAACGAGAGACTTCTGCCAATAAAATCCATTGATGGTTTTCCACGGCTCGTCTGTAGGTATCCCTGGCCTGAGTGATAGCACGCCGAACTGCTCTTTCGGAAATTGGTAAATCTTGAGTGCGTCCTATGGCATCCTGAGTTAACAATAGCAGATTTCTGACATGACCTCCACTCATTAAACAAAGTCTTGCTAAAGTTTCTGGATTGTCAAATATTTCTGTTTCTATGGGTTTATCTGGTGCAAATTGCCTAATTCTTCGGGAAATTACCTCTTTCACTTTATTTATTCCTGGTTCATAAATTTCACCTTTGGGAGTACGTACCATGATCATGGGCAAAATTTGGGGATCACCATATATATCTCTGAGATCCGTGGCTCTGGTAGAATAAACCATGGCGATGGGAACTGTATAAATTAAATGGCAATCTAAAGCTTTTAATTGTTCACAGCGATCTAAAAAAACTTCTTCATAGTTAGTTCTATCTCCGTCTTTTACTAATACCATACGGTCTAAATTATCAATAATTACTGCCAATTGATTACGATTGGCTGGTAGTCGCTTTCTAACATCGGCGATAAATTCATTTAAAACTTTAATTAATGTGACAGTATGAGGATTGACTTTATCTCGAATCTGTTGTCTCAGTTCGGGAACTGCTCTTAAATTAGCTGTCAATTTGGCAAACTGACAAATTTGCATCTCTACATTCATATTCTCAATCTGAATTTCTGTCAGTGCTAAATCTTTTAAGTCTTGCCAACGTTCTTTGAGCCAATTTAAAACTGGTTTGGGATCTCCCATGGTTTGCAAATCTTGCAGTAACCGCCGAGTACAAGCTAGTAATATATCTGTATATTGGGCATCTTCGGAATCAATATCTTCTTCATCTGCTGCAAAATAAACTACATAAAATTGTCTGGCTTCTAAAGATTCTTTGAGTCGGAGTAATTCTGTAGATTTACCTGCCCCTCTGTGACCTGAATACAATTGGCAGGTGTTTTGATTTGCTAACTGAATCCGATTTCCTAATTCTTCTAAAATATCTGCATCTCCCCGCACGTCTTGACAGTCTACATAGTTGGGATCACCAGCGGGTAAGGGTTGAAATGGATTAAAAGCATTGTATAGTTTTTTCAGTAATTCGGAATTGCTGGACATAAGTAAATGACCTGGTTAATTTAGGGTAAATAATATACTACTTCCTGCCTACTGCCTACTGGCTAATACCCCCTATCACCTATGCTCACTTAATTCATGCCTTTTCGGATTAATTCCTGAAAGCGGATATCTCCCCGAATATGCAAAAAATCCAGATCAGCAGCTGCCATTTTTGCAAATTCCATAGGTTTAAGATTAATAGCTTGCTCTAAATTTTCTAAAGCTTGTTCAACATTACTTTGAGCAGCATAACAACAAGCTTTATTGTACCAAGCATAGTAATCATCAGGTTTGATTTTCAAAGCTTGATCATAGGAAAAGATTGCTTCTTCAGTTCTTCCTAAGTCATCCAGTGCATTACCTCGGTTATTCCAAGCGTAATGATCATGGGGCTGAATTTTCAGAGCTTGGTTATATGATATGACAGCTTCTTCGTTGCGTTTTAACTTTCTCAGTGCAATACCTCGGTTGTACCAAGAATAGTGGTCATGATGGTTAATTTTCAGAGCTTGATCATAGGACATAACAGCTTCTTCATACCTGCCTAAATTCCGTAAAGCAATACCAAGATTATTCCAAGCATAGGAGTCTTGAGGATTGAATTTAATTGATTGGTTGTATGATAGGATCGCTTCTTCGTTGCGACCTAAATTTCGTAGTGCATTACCTCTATAATACCAACAATAGGAATAATTAGGTTGAATTTCTAGGGATTTATCATAACAGGAAATGGCTTCTTCGTTGCGACCTAAATTTTGTAGAGCATTACCACGATTATGCCAAGCATAATTATCATTGGGTCTAATTTTTAATGCTTGATCATAAGATAAAATAGCTTCTTCATTACGTCCTAAAATCAGTAATGAATTGCCACGATTATACCAAGCATAATTATCATCAGGTTTAATTTTTAGTTCTTGCTCATAAAATGTGATTGCAGTTTCGTATTCTTCAGCCGAGTAAAGCAAGTTACCCAATTCAAATATTAAATTGGCTTTGTTACTATCTGTTTGATGCTTGTCGGTTAGCAACTCTTGAATTTCTAATACTTTTTCTATTTTTTCTTCAGGAGTAAGTTGTAAATATTTTTCATAGTCTCCTTCTAATACAAGACGGCGAGATTCTTCTTCAACTAATTCTGGTGTTGTAGGTAGTTCATAGACTCCAGAACGCCAATCAAAAAAGTCGGGTGCGCGATGGATGAGATAATTTAGGGAGAATGAACGTAGTAAAAATACAAAACAAAATGGGAAATCATCTCTAAATCTTTCTCTTTGCTGGTTGAGGTGATTTAGTATTGGTGGTACTTTTGTTAAGTTTATAAATTGACCTTCTGTGATTTCTCCAAAGTTTCTTTTTTCATATTTATAGAGTGAATACTCTAGACCTTTGATGAGTAAAATATCAATTTTTTTACCTTGGATAAAAGAATTAACTTGCTGATATAGTTTATCAATTGGTTCAACTAAACGCAATATTTTAATATTTTTGTGAGGCAGATCATGGGGGATTTGATTAATAAAACGATCTGAATCTACGGGATTACATTGCACAAAATATAAGCCAAACCCTGTTTTTCTTTCTAGGGAGCAGAGTAAATCTTGATATACTTCTTGAGGATCTGGGGGCAAGTCATCATCCCAGTGACTATAAATTAGTGTCATATATTTTTTATAGTAGATGCTGTCATAAAAACTGAAAGAGTCATGAATTTAATATTCTTGGCTAATTTTTTGAATTTTGATATTTATTCATGATTTCGATAATTTTATTGGTGTAATTACGGAAAATAAACAGAAAATTAAAACATTACTAATAGTCAAATTTGATGGTTTTTTATGAAGGTTTTTGGCATTTTTATACATTTTGATAAAAAATGGATTTCCTAAAATGGAATTAAATTTATTTATAATCTTGACTGTCTGTTATGTATGATATATGACTCCTGTGTATAGAACAGTGAGCAAAGTAACCGCGAGACTAGAAAATTATTACAAAAGTTAGTTTTAAACTTATTATAAGTATTGACGCAAAAATAGTGTAAAAAATTATTGTCTGTAATAGACCTGTCCGAAAAAGAATAAAATCATGGTATAACTGCGAAGAAATGGTGTTTTTTACTAAGTGTCATGAGTAACATATTTGAGTATATTTAGAACAATCCTCATGAATCACAGCGGTTATTAGTACTAAATTATGAGAAATTAGAACAACTGTTAAAGAAAGCAATAAAGCTAGATAATAAGAGGATGTTTGAAAAGTCAAAGGTAGTCAATAATCAAGCAAGTCGTCTGAGCATAATACGAATCATTGCAATATACATAAAAGTTTCAGAAGTTTGGAGTAATCTTTCATAATCCTTGCTCAAACGGCGACTCCAATTGAGCCAACCAAAAGTTCTTTCTACAACCCAACGCTTTGGTAATAGTACAAAACCCTTCCTCTCTAAAGGTCGCAGAACAATCTGGACAATCCAAAGAAACATATCCATGACCCAATGTAGAAAATTATCCATCCGGAAAGTGACAAAACAGGGTTATATAAACTTACTGGATTTTTCCCGGATTTCTCACAAGAAGAAAAAATCATTGATGAAAAGCCACAGCAAGTGGCATTTATTTGATACATGAAGCGCGGCGATGATAAAAAATAAATGTCACCGTATAAATTCAACAAAAGTCGTCAAATATATCATATAAATGTCTTGGTATATACGGATATAAAAATTATTTTAGTGAACTTAGACATCAAAAAACAGAGTTAAGAAAAAACAAGTTTTTTAACCCTAATAAAAACTAGAAATGAGCGTGATAATTGCCGCCAAAGAATTAACCAGGATTGGGTAACAACTGCAAACAACGGTAAGCAGTCGCATAAATATCCTTGTAGGGACAAGAACTATTAATCGCAATTAAAACTCGTCTGGTTGTTATCTTAATCAAAGCTCCTAACTTCAACAACTTGGTACGGATAGTACCAACTTGTGCATTCTGTAATTCAGTTTTAACTAAACTTTGTTTAATGACTCTCTGTAATTCTGATAATGCTCCTGCTGCTGGGTCTACGTTTGATGGTCTTAATTTGGCTGCTAATAGATGTTTGCCACAGAATATATATAGTGGTGCATAACAATATGCTCCATAATATGTGTTGAAAAATACTTGTTCTTGATTTCCATGTACTAAATCATCTGTCACGTCTAGGTCTAAGATTATTTGTTTTGGTTCTTTTGGGTATGATTCTAGAAATATTTTGATAAATAATTTTTCTATTTCTGCTGTTGAGTGTCCGATGCGATGATATCTACTTTCTGTTCCCTGTTCTATGTTTTCTGGACAATGTTCTAAACGATTTAATGTACTTTTCCCTGCTAATATTATTGGTTCATTCTCTTGATTTATTCTTTTTCCTATGAAGAGAGCGAACATTGGGTCATGTCTTAGTTCTTCATGGTCGTTGAGGTCTTCATATCCCATGATTAACCCATATATTCTTTGTGCTATGAGGTTTTCTATTGAATATTGTTTTCTATTTGGCTGCCTGTAATCTTGGAAACATTGCGCTAGTCTTGATGTGATTTGCAGTTTTCTGTCTATCTCCGCAATTAAACTTAGTCCTGCATCTGATGTTACTCTTCCACCCTGGAAATTTACTACAACTGGCCGAGCTTTTTCTCTTTCAAATTTGAACTGCTTTGGTGTACAATCTGTTGATACTGGGGTCATACTTTATAACTGTTGAAATGCTTTCTACATATACATTTTCTCAGTTTTTGACCCCTTTTTTTTATTTCTTTGTGAGAAATCCGGGTTTTATGGGTTTCAACCCTGCTATCTCAAATATTGATGAACTTGCTAAGAAGTAAGACCTCACAAAAAAACCCTTATCCAGAAGCAGTTACAGGTTATTTTCCCAAAGAATCCCAAAAAAGATAGAAAAAGTAGTTGACACAGAAAGAGAGAGTTGCTATATTTATTTGGGTGAGGCAAACGAAGCCCACAACTGAACCGAGACAAAATAATACTTTGAAAGAATAAAGACGACCATTCCTCGTCAAAGAAATTTCAACAAAGAAATCCTTGTAAGGAAGAAAAGAGGATTTCGGAGTAGAGAAAAATAATAGTAAGAGCTAAACAAACAAACCAAAACGGAGAGTTTGATCCTGGCTCAGGATGAACGCTGGCGGTATGCTTAACACATGCAAGTCGAACGGTCTCTTCGGAGATAGTGGCGGACGGGTGAGTAACGCGTGAGAATTTGGCTTTAGGTCGGGGACAACAGTTGGAAACGACTGCTAATACCGGATATGCCGGAAGGTGAAAGATTTATTGCCTGAAGATAAGCTCGCGTCTGATTAGCTAGTTGGTAGTGTAAGGGACTACCAAGGCGACGATCA
Organism: Okeanomitos corallinicola TIOX110; assembly: GCF_038050375.1. Lineage (NCBI taxonomy): Bacteria > Bacillati > Cyanobacteriota > Cyanophyceae > Nostocales > Aphanizomenonaceae > Okeanomitos > Okeanomitos corallinicola. Next base: position 650,685 of record NZ_CP150886.1, read on the forward strand.
GTAGCTGGTCTGAGAGGATGATCAGCCACACTGGGACTGAGACACGGCCCAGACTCCTACGGGAGGCAGCAGTGGGGAATTTTCCGCAATGGGCGAAAGCCTGACGGAGCAATACCGCGTGAGGGAGGAAGGCTCTTGGGTCGTAAACCTCTTTTCTCAAGGAAGAAAAAAATGACGGTACTTGAGGAATAAGCATCGGCTAACTCCGTGCCAGCAGCCGCGGTAATACGGAGGATGCAAGCGTTATCCGGAATGATTGGGCGTAAAGGGTCCGCAGGTGGAACTGAAAGTCTGCTGTTAAAGAATTTGGCTCAACCAGATAAAAGCAGTGGAAACTACAGAACTAGAGTACGTTCGGGGCAGAAGGAATTCCTAGTGTAGCGGTGAAATGCGTAGATATTAGGAAGAACACCGGTGGCGAAAGCGTTCTGCTAGGCCGTAACTGACACTGAGGGACGAAAGCTAGGGGAGCGAATGGGATTAGATACCCCAGTAGTCCTAGCCGTAAACGATGGATACTAGGCGTGGCTTGTATCGACCCGAGCCGTGCCGTAGCTAACGCGTTAAGTATCCCGCCTGGGGAGTACGCACGCAAGTGTGAAACTCAAAGGAATTGACGGGGGCCCGCACAAGCGGTGGAGTATGTGGTTTAATTCGATGCAACGCGAAGAACCTTACCAAGGCTTGACATCCTGCGAATCTCGGTGAAAGCTGAGAGTGCCTTCGGGAGCGCAGAGACAGGTGGTGCATGGCTGTCGTCAGCTCGTGTCGTGAGATGTTGGGTTAAGTCCCGCAACGAGCGCAACCCTCGTTTTTAGTTGCCAGCATTAAGTTGGGCACTCTAGAGAGACTGCCGGTGACAAACCGGAGGAAGGTGAGGATGACGTCAAGTCAGCATGCCCCTTACGCCTTGGGCTACACACGTACTACAATGCTACGGACAAAGGGCAGCTACACAGCGATGTGATGCAAATCTCATAAACCGTAGCTCAGTTCAGATCGAAGGCTGCAACTCGCCTTCGTGAAGGAGGAATCGCTAGTAATTGCAGGTCAGCATACTGCAGTGAATTCGTTCCCGGGCCTTGTACACACCGCCCGTCACACCATGGAAGTTGGTCACGCCCGAAGTCATTACCCCAACCGCAAGGAGGGGGATGCCGAAGGTAGGACTGGTGACTGGGGTGAAGTCGTAACAAGGTAGCCGTACCGGAAGGTGTGGCTGGATCACCTCCTTTTTAGGGAGACCTAATCCATTTAGAAATCGAAAGCAATCAGCAATTAGAGACTAAATTGGTCTACTCTAGGTCGGTCGAGATTGGTAAGTTCTCTTTCAAAGTATTATTATTGCTCTGGTCAAAATCAGCAACTAGTGAAAAGCTAGACTGCTGGTGAAAGCCAGTCAGAACCTTGAAAACTGCATAGTAACGCGAAGCAGGCAGTCGAAAGACTGTCAGATGGAAGAAACCAATGGATTGTGGTCAAGCTAATAAGGGCTAATGGTGGATACCTAGGCACACAGAGGCGAAGAAGGACGTGGTTACCTACGAAAAGTTCCGGGGAGTTGGAAGCAAACTGAGAGCCGGAAGTGTCCGAATGGGGCAACCCTATATACTGCCTGTTGAATATATAGACAGGAAAGAGCCAACCCAGCGAATTGAAACATCTTAGTAGCTGGAGGAAGAGAAATCAAAAGAGATTCCCTGAGTAGTGGTGAGCGAAAGGGGAAGAGCCTAAACCAACAGGTTTACTTGTTGGGGTAGTGGGACAGCGATATCGAATCTAGAGACTAGACGAAGCAGCTAAATACTGCACCAGAGGGGGTGAAAGTCCTGTAGTCGAAAGTTGAAGGATAGTAGCTGAATCCCGAGTAGCACGGAGCACGAGAAATTCCGTGTGAATCAGCGAGGACCATCTCGTAAGGCTAAATACTACTGTGTGACCGATAGTGAACAAGTACCGCGAGGGAAAGGTGAAAAGAACCCCGGAAGGGGAGTGAAATAGAACATGAAACCGTTAGCCTACAAGCAGTGGGAGTCCGATTTAACGGATGACCGCGTGCCTGTTGAAGAATGAGCCGGCGACTTATAGGTACTGGTAGGTTAAAGCGAGAATGCTGGAGCCAAAGGGAAACCGAGTCTGAAGAGGGCGATAATCAGTATTTATAGACCCGAACCCTGGTGATCTAACCATGGCCAGGATGAAGCTTGGGTAACACCAAGTGGAGGTCCGAACCGACCGATGTTGAAAAATCGGCGGATGAGTTGTGGTTAGGGGTGAAATGCCAATCGAACCAGGAGCTAGCTGGTTCTCCCCGAAATGTGTTGAGGCGCAGCGGTAATGATTAAAACTGGGGGGTAAAGCACTGTTTCGGTGCGGGCTGGGAGACCGGTACCAAATCGAGACAAACTCAGAATACCCAGTGAACACATTGCCAGTGAGACGGTGGGGGATAAGCTTCATCGTCAAGAGGGAAACAGCCCAGACCACCAGCTAAGGTCCCCAAATCATCACTAAGTGATAAAGGAGGTGGGATTGCACAGACAACTAGGAGGTTTGCCTAGAAGCAGCCACCCTTGAAAGAGTGCGTAATAGCTCACTAGTCAAGCGATCCTGCGCCGAAAATGAACGGGGCTAAGTGATGTACCGAAGCTGTGGGATTAACTAAACATTAATCGGTAGGGGAGCGTTCCGTAGTAGGGAGAAGCAGTAGCGGCGAGCAGCTGTGGACGAAACGGAAGTGAGAATGTCGGCTTGAGTAGCGCAAACATTGGTGAGAATCCAATGCCCCGAAACCCTAAGGGTTCCAGAGCCAGGTTCGTCCACTCTGGGTTAGTCGGGACCTAAGGCGAGGTCGAAAGGCGTAGTCGATGGACACAGGGTCAACAATCCCTGACTAAGATATGGGAGCATTGCTAGGGACGCATGAAAGATAGCCATACCCTGATTGGTTTGGGAGGGGTTTACGAACTCCGTTTGGTGAAGGATAGTGTCAAGAAAAGCTAGTAATGTGATGAAGATATCTTACCCGTACCCGAAACCGACACAGGTAGGGAGGTTGAGAATACCAAGGGGCGCGAGATAACTCTCTCTAAGGAACTCGGCAAAATGGCCCCGTAACTTCGGAAGAAGGGGTGCCCACGAGAGTGGGTCGCAGTGAAGAGATCCAGGCGACTGTTTACCAAAAACACAGGTCTCCGCAAACTCGAAAGAGGACGTATGGGGGCTGACGCCTGCCCAGTGCCGGAAGGTTAAGGAAGTTGGTCAGTGGCAACATGAAGCTAGCGACTGAAGCCCCGGTGAACGGCGGCCGTAACTATAACGGTCCTAAGGTAGCGAAATTCCTTGTCGGGTAAGTTCCGACCCGCACGAAAGGCGTAACGATCTGGATGGTGTCTCAGAGAGAGACTCGGCGAAATAGGAATGTCTGTGAAGATACGGACTGCCTGCACCTGGACAGAAAGACCCTATGAAGCTTTACTGTAGCCTGGAATTGTGTTCGGGCTTGGCTTGCGCAGGATAGGTGGGAAGCGATGAACTTCTCCTTGTGGGGAGAAGGGAGCTAACGGTGAGATACCACTCTGGCGAAGCTAGAATTCTAACTCATCTCCGTCAGCCGGAGAGAGGACAGTTTCAGGTGGGCAGTTTGACTGGGGCGGTCGCCTCCTAAAAGGTAACGGAGGCGCGCAAAGGTTCTCTCAGCACGCTTGGAAACCGTGCGGCGAGTGTAAAGGCAATAAGAGAGCTTGACTGTAAGACCGACAAGTCGAACAGGTACGAAAGTAGGCCTTAGTGATCCGACGGTTCAGCATGGAATGGCCGTCGCTCAACGGATAAAAGTTACTCTAGGGATAACAGGCTGATCTCCCCCAAGAGTTCACATCGACGGGGAGGTTTGGCACCTCGATGTCGGCTCATCGCAGCCTGGGGCGGAAGTACGTCCCAAGGGTTGGGCTGTTCGCCCATTAAAGCGGTACGTGAGCTGGGTTCAGAACGTCGTGAGACAGTTCGGTCCATATCCGGTGCAGGCGTAAGAACATTGAGAGGAGTCCTCCTTAGTACGAGAGGACCGGGAGGAACGAACCGCTGGTGTACCAGTTATTGTACCAACAGTAGACGCTGGGTAGCCACGTTCGGAGCGGATAACCGCTGAAAGCATCTAAGTGGGAAGCCCACCTCAAGATGAGTGTTCTCACTACTTTAAGTAGGTAAGGTCACGGGCAGAACACCCGTTCATAGGCTTTAAGTGGAAGTACAGTAATGTATGTAGCTGAGAAGTCCTAACAGACCGAGGGCTTGACCTCTCATCTCATTGGTCAATCATATTTCGCGTTACTTGCAGTCTTCAGGGTTGCTGTTTGATTTGTTATTTTTAATTCTTTAATCACGAATTACGAATTACGAATTACAAATTAGCAATTAAAAGTTTTCCTGGTGTCTATTGCGCGGTGGAACCACTCTGACCCCTTCCCGAACTCAGAGGTGAAACGCTGTTGCGGCCACGATAGTCTGGGGGTTGCCCCACGCCAAAATAGCTCGATGCCAGGGCAATAATTCACACAAAAGCCTCCTCTCTATTAATAGAGGGGCTTTTGTTTTTTGGGATGCAATGAATGGATTTAAACCCTTTTATGATTCTGAGTAAAAATTTACTAAGCTGTTAAGTAGGACTTGGTGAATAAATGTGAAAACATTACAGGGAAAGGGTTTGAGCCGTTTTCAGGTAAAAAAAGTGCAAGCTTTTACGAGGTGGAAACTTAAAAACCTTGCATTTAATTCCTAGTCCAAGGAAAAATCGTTCCTATCTAACTCTTGAAACTGTCACCTGCCTCCACGAAAGGACTTTTATGGCTACGCCACGCTCCGCGAACAGCAAACCCTAAGTAGTCGTGCAAAATAAATTTTATATTTGGGAGAGGGAACAGGGAACTCTTAACAGGGAACAGGTAAGGTTTACAGAGATTTTTGTTTGTTCCAAAAATGTTAAATTAATTTTGCCGAGGTACTTATATTACCTAAATATAAAAAAAATGTCCGCAAGGGCGGACATAGATCAGGGCTTCTGTCACTTTTATTGGCTACAATCATGTATGGAACATGATGCTTTTATTGTTGATGATAAAACCCGAAAATTCAATAGTTTAACAGCATCTGATTAGACATAATTACTGTAATTATGTCAACTTATTTAGCAAATCTTCTGCATCCTGACTTCTGAATTATTGCAAACTTTTTAAAATTACGAATTATACTGCCTTGGTGTATAAACCCTGATATCTTGTGCATCAGTTTCTATTTTCCGAGTTTGAGAAGAACCAACAATAATTAATGTTCGCATATCTGCTTCTACAGGTTCTAAATCTTCCAGATTCATTACTTTTACTGCTTGTCCTGGTCTACCAATATTCCAACCTAATATCACTGGAGTATCTGGTTTTCTATGTTGTAATAAAATATTTTTAGCTTCTGTTAATTGCCAATTTCTATATTTAGAAACTGGATTATAAAATGCAATCACAAAATCACCTTGAGCAGCTTTTTCAATCCGTTGAGCGATAATTTCCCAAGGTTTTAAAATGTCAGAAAGGGAAATTACACAAAAGTCATGTCCTAATGGTGCGCCAATAGCTGCGGCAGTAGCTTGCATGGCGGAAATACCTGGTGCTACTTGAATATCAATAGTCTGCCATTCTGGACAATTATATTTATCTATGACTTCAAAAACTGCGGTGGCCATGGCATAAATTCCCGGATCACCAGAAGAGACTACCACCACATATTTGCCCTCTGCTGCTAAGTCTAAGGCCATTTTTGCCCTTGCTTCTTCTTCTCTATTATCAGATTCGTGAATGTTTTTACCATCAGCTAAACTACCAATTAAATTAATATAGGTTTTATATCCAACTAAATCGGTAGCATGATTGAGAATTTCTGTAACTTCTGGTGATATCCACTTTTTTGCCCCAGGCCCAGTCCCAATAATGGCTAATTTTCCTTGGGGTTGTCCGATGGTTTCAGGATCAATAATTTCGGGAGTAATACTAACAGTAATTTGGGAAGATGGAGAACATAAAGATATACTATTGGCATCTGTACCAGAAGAGACCACAGCTTCATGAAAACTAAATCCTTTGGTTGTAAATTCTGTTAGTTGACTGGCTGTAAAAAACCGTGTAGGGACTTGAAAAATATTAGCAATGTTTGCAATTATGGGGTTAGTAGCTAAGTAGATGGGTGCAAGAATTACAGCTACTGAATGAGGGGAAATTTGTATATTTTCTAGTAGTTCGTGAAGGTGTCTGACTGTTTCTGAGTTGGGAGAAGTAATGGCGATCGCAATATTAGCAGGATGATAAACTAAACAATTAGCTTGAAAAGCTACCTCTTTTTCTGTGACTTTAATTGTTAACTCACCATCGTCATCTATAGGTAAATTACTCTCACTTAACCAAGGTGCTGTTCCTGCTAATTTAACTTTTGCTCCTGCTAATAAATCAGCAATAAATTTTTTTGCATCATCTGGGTTAGCTAAATAATATCCAGTGGGAGGAGATAATAAAGCTGTGCGAAAACGTAAATCTCCTGTGGTGGTAATTGCAGCTTGGATCTGGAAAACTTCTGCAATTTGTCGTCCCAAATCATTTACCCCATTTAACCCACCCAATAAAGGTACAACTGCGCTACCATCTTCAGCTACTGCTAACACTGGGGGTTCTTGTCTTTTATCTGTGATTAAAGGTGCTAAAGTTCTAATTAAAATACCCGCTGCACAAATACCAATGATTGGTTTTCCCGCTGCGAATAACTCCCGTAGGGTATCACCAAAATTAGTAAAGCTAACATCAACCCCATTAGTACGACTAGCTAAACCGTATAACTTTGCTCCTGGTAAAATATTGACAATTTGCTTTGCTACCGTAATACTATTTTGACTCAGTATGACTACGGTAGGTTCAACCCTGGTTTTCATTATTATTTAGTATTGATTGTATTAAAATTAACTTATTTATTTTTAGTTGATAGTTCTTCCTTATCAAGATTTATCGTACCAGATTTTCAAATCGAAATCAATAGTCTATCTATACTATTGTGCCAATCAGCAATAAAATTTTGAACTTCTGATATTACAACCACGGGGAATTTTCCCCTACCTACATATCCAATTTCTGATTAGAGTCTTTGTATCGTCGGGATGACAATCATAGAAAAATAAGGTACTTCTTCGGGTTTGACTTCATCTAAGGGTAAAATTCTTTGTTCTGTAGTGGTTGCCCTTTCAATATATCTTGCCCGTGATTGTAATCCTAGTTGATGCAAGACATCACGGACTTTGGCAAAATGACGGCCTAATTTCATAATGGCTGCTGCATCTGTGGCTAATAATTGAGAAATAAGCATTTCTGTGGGCAAAGTGGCAGGTAACACCGTCAGAATATCGTTGTAGTAGGTGAAGGGTACACCCAAGGATACTGGACAGGCCATCAAAGAAGAAATGCCAGGGACAACTTCTGTTTGATATTGATGAGATAACCGAGTAAAAATGTACATGAAAGAACCGTAAAAAAACGGATCACCTTCACAGAGAACTACCACATCTCGACCCGCTGCTAAATGTTCATTAATGGGTTCTATTTCTTGGTCATAAACAGATTTAGCTTTTTCTGGTTCTAAAGCACGGGGGAGATGGTAGGAAACCTCGACTTGATTACCGGGTAAATATGAAGACACTATTTTGCGAGCGATACTTTCCCGGTCTGTGGCTGACTGATAAGCGATGACAGAGGCCGAACGTAATAAGCGCAATGCTTTTAATGTCAACAGTTCTGGATCTCCAGGGCCGACACCGATACCATACAAACGGCCTTTTGAGTTCATATTTCTTCCTCGGTGGCTATGGCGTTCACAGCAGCGGAGGCGATCGCACTACCACCCCGTCGTCCATGTAAAGTTAAAAATGGTACGCCACGACTATTTTCTGCTAATGCCACTTTGGACTCAACTGCCCCTACAAAACCGACAGGAAAGCCTAAAATAGCGGCTGGACGTGGTACTCCCTCATCTAGCATTTCTAATAATCTAAACAAGGCTGTGGGTGCATTACCAATAGCCACAACTGCCCCTTCTAAATGGAAACGCCATAATTCTAAGGCTGAAGCTGAACGGGTATTTAATAACCTTTTTGCTATTGTCGGCACTTCGGGATCATTCAAAGTACAGATCACAGCATTATTGGTAGGTAGTCTTTTTCTAGTCACACCCTGTGCAACCATATAACTGTCACACAAAACGGGTGCGCCAGCCTCTAAAGCTTTTCTGGCTGACTCCACCACATCATTGGAATATTCTAATTCTTGGACTATGTCCGGCATTCCACAAGCATGGACTAGACGTACAGCTACTTGAGATATGTCTTCTGGGAAGTTTTCTAAGTTAGCTTCTGAGCGAATAATGGAGAAAGATTTTCTGTATATTTCGTTGCCATCACGTATATAATCATACATAGTCTTGGTTTTGGGATTAAAAAATTAAATGGATCTAAATAGATTGGACAGTAAACAATTGTTTGAGTTCAGGTATATCATAACGGTTGGCAAATTCTCTAAATGATTCTTGAGAATTAACTCGTTTAGTTTGATATACTCTCAACATTCTGGCTAAAAGTTGGGGCAATTTTGCCAAAGGTACGTGGTCATAAATTTGACGACCGAATTGCTGTAAATTATCGTTACCAAGGTAAACTTCATAACCTTCTAATGTTTCATTTTCCACCTCGATGTTGACACCTAGCAATGTAATATCACCTGGATGACGTTGAGCGCAAGATTTAGCACACCCACTAAAATGAATATTAATGTGAGAATCTAAAAATAAATGAGATTCTAAATATTCTCCTAATGTTAAAGCATGACTTTTTGTATCAGTTGCAGCAGCAGCACAACCACGCTTTCCTGAACAAGAGACAAGTCCACTTTTGATGTTAATTGCTGAATAACTGAGTCCTAAAAGATGAATTTCTTTCTTTACCTCAGCAATTTGGGATTCAGAAATATCAGTAATCAGTAGATTTTGCCATGGTGTAAGTCTGATAGTACCATTACCATATTTTTGGGACAAGTTAGCTAAACCTCGAATTTGCCAACTTTGCAATCGTCCCAAAGGCAAGACTACACCAATATAAACTAATCCTGATTGTTTTTGGCGATGAATACCAAGATGATAAAATTTTGGGTTTTTATTTCTTTCATAACTTCGTAAAGTTGCATTTTGATGTTGATAAATCAAGTCTTGATTGTGTAACTTTGTGAATAATTCCCAGTGGTGTTCATGCAAATAATTTTGAACCTGCTGTAGATAATTTTCCCAACCTAAATTGCTGATAACTTCTCGTAAACGTGGTTTACGAAGAAGAGTACAGTCTGTATGTCGTAGATATACTTCTGCTAAAGCTGCTAAAACAGGAATACACGCTTCTGGTTTTAAGTAAAGTCCGATATTTTTAAATTTTTCCGGAGATTCAATCCCACAAATATACAAAATAAAGTATACTTTATTTAATCCCCATTCCCCTGTAGGAAAGAACTTATGTTCTTCCCTACACCCCTCTACAATTGAGGTTGCCACTAATGTAATATCATTTGGGCATTTGGCGACTGAAAGTTTACCACCACCATCAAAACAAACGCTGAATTTTGCTGATAGTTCTCCTAGATGGGAGTTAGCTGTTATGTATTCATCCCAAGCTTTAACTAGAGGACGAACATCTATTAATTCTTGTGTATCTATACCTGCTGTAGGACTAGCCATGATATTACGGATATGATCTACTTTGGGATTAATAGAACCCAAGCCTAATGTTTGTAGACCTTGAAGAATTTCTACACCTATATTTTGCTTGATTTCCCTAATTTGTAGGTTAGCCCGATTTGTGATATCTACATAGCCACCACCATAATTATCGGCTATATCTGCAATCAGATGTAACTGTTCAATGTTCAAAATTCCAGCGGGTATTCTCAGACGAGATAAAATCCCATCTTGGGCTGGTGTAGTGTAAAATAAGCCTGGACAGGCAGTAAATACGCTTAACAAAAATCGGACTCCTTCCCCGTGCGACGCAGAGACAGAAATGAATAAATATATTTTCTTAGAGTTGGCATTCTGACTAAGTTCAATTTAGGACTTTAGGCTTGGTTATCAACAATCTAAACATCTCAAATTGCTTTACAGCTGCGGCACAGTCCCGGAATTTAACCGGAGTTTCCCAACTCCAAGATTTAGAATTGTACCACAAGCGGAGAATTTTGAGCAGGAATATTGATGATTTTCACAAGGATTTTCTCGCCAGTTGATGACAATATCTAGAATAAAACGCAGATGCACGCAGATAAACGCAGATGAATTCGTATTTTATTTTATGAAATGGGATATTGATATCTTCCATCTATTACTAAGGGTATATTTATAAGTGACAATATCTAGCTTTTAGTTAGATGATTACAATCTTATTTTTATTTATAATGAGTTGTTAACATAAGAGGATTTTAATATGTTTCCAATTGAGAGTTAGATGCAAAATTATTATTTTGTTCGTAAAAGTATAGAATATTTGCAAATACTAAATTGGCAAAAATGGGAGGATTTAAGAATTAAAATATTCAGTTGTTTGGAGAAATAAGAATATTTGATTAATTGGTAGAATATCTGTTTTAATCATACTATGAAAGTAACGCCAGAAATTACTTATCGTCATGTAGAAAAATCTCCTGTGATTGATAATTTAGTCCATGAAAAAATTGCTAAATTAGAGCATTTTTGTGATTACATTAATAGCTGTCATATTACCATAGAGAAAATACATGATCGTCCCCGGAGTGGTTCTCCTTATCGAGTTAGAATTGATTTAACTGTTCCTCCTGGACATGAACTGGTAGCACAGAGAAATCCTGGGGAAAGTATTCAATATGAACCCCTGGATGCGGTAATTAGACAAACTTTTGATGCTATGCGACAGCAGTTAGCTAAACTGACTCAACTGCAACGTGCAAGTGAAAAAGTCGGTAGATATGAAGAAGTCCCAGAAAATATAGGTTTTGTGACTAAGTTATTTCGAGAAAATGGCTATGGTTTTTTAAAAACTTTAGATGGGAGAGAGATGTATTTCCACAGAAATAGCGTTTTACATCATGAATTTGACCGATTAGAAATTGGAACTGGTGTACATTTCTCTCCAGAAGAAGGTAAAGAAGGACCTCAAGCAAGCACTGTAAAAATAGTTGATAAACCTGGTGTCTGTGCTGGTAAAGCATCAACAACAATTATTGAACCCCCTTTAGATTGGTAGGAGTTAAGTCAATGAATAAACATGATGATGATCTAAAAAAAATTGCCTCTCAATTATTAGCAGCTATGTTATCTAACCCTCATATTTATAGCCAAGTTAGTGATGAGGGAGGTTATGGGAATATGGAACAGAAATTAGTGATTGCATCTGTAGAAATTGCTGAAAATTTTATTAATCATTTTGCAGTTAATCATCGTCATAAAGAGATAGCAATTATGTCGAGTAAGTAGAATCAATAAACACTGAGGTCAAAAAAATATGTAGAGATGTTAAATACAACGTTTCTACATATAAAAAGCAACTGATATTAATGTAATCAAGGAGATAGATTAAATATGTGAGAGTTCTAAAAAACTAATTGTTTGTGGGATGAAACTTGATAGACTTTCCCAATAATCTGCTTTATTGATATTAATTTTTAGTAAAGCAATATTGGGTTCATCTAATCCCTGATGAAACCAGGTTTGTAATATTGGTTGCCATTTTTCTGCTAATTTATTTCTATCTCTCACCAGTTCTGCTGTACCAGAAATAGAGATATATCGCTGTTTATCTGGTGCAGAAAAACTGACGTTTACTTGTTGACGGCGTTCGATTTCTAATACCTTATGGGAGTTAGCAAAGGTAAAAAACCAGAGTTTACCATCTGTGTCTATTTCATTAAAAATTGACATAGGCCGACTGTGTAAACTACCATCTTCATCAACTGTAGTTAACATAGTACAGTCAATATTTTGGATGATTTGACGCAAGTGCTGAATTTTTTGATGATAATCTTGTGAATTTGCCATTTAACTCTGTTCATTAAGTGATATCTTCAATTTATATTAGTTTCATTTTTATAGTTAAAACATGAGTCTAGAGGTGTAATTTTTATTTAATGTTAACTAAATAAACTCAGATAATTTATGTATTACTAAAGAAATATTTTTAAATATCAAATTAAATATCAAAGGTTTTAGCTTTAATATTGGTTGACAATTAATTTATGGTTCTTTAGGTTGATTTAAATTAATAAAAGTTTGATGATAATTGAATATCATATACATAAAATTGATAAAAATAATTAAGTGGAGATTTAATGATGGATTATACATTTGATAAATTAGCTGAAGGTTTAACGGCAATAGTTTTATCTCCTGTGATTTTACCTATTGCTTCAGCTATAAAACAACCTATGGTTCAAAATACTATTAAAGATGGTGTTATTTTATCTGAAAATGTAAAATATGCTGTTCTAGAAATAGGTGAGATATGGGAAAAATTAATAACAGAAGTTAGAAAAGATAAATCGGACAGTTTTTCATACATAGATTATCCAAATGATAAAATTAATGGTAAATCAGCAGTTGCTAGGGAGTTGATAAATATTATCTCTGATTTGAATAATGATGTGGGGGTAATGACAAATGGTGTTATTGATATCAAGGTGATATTCCCGCTGATAATTGCTGGATTTGCACTGGAACAATTATTGAAAAAAGGTCTACAATTAGAAGAAATTCCTTGGTATATATTAGCTTGGTTTGCTTTTGATATTTTTACTCGACTGAATTTTGAGGATGAATCTCAATTAAATGATTTATCAATTAATGCTGTTTCTATTGAATTTCAGGAGCAATACAGTAATAGGGAGCGGGAAAATTGATATGAAAAAATCACAACAGGAGATAGTTGGATTATCAAAATTTTACTATTTGGGTTTATCAGTATAAAATAAGGTTTTATGTCTGAAAACCCAAGCTTTTCATTAATTCAGTTAAGGAAACTCCATGTAAATGTGCTAAATCTGCTAGATATTCAAAACGATGAGCTTGGAGTTTATCTATTTGTTCGCTTAATCGCAATAACTCTCTGTACTCTTCATCTGTCATTTTTTCTTCTGTCTTCGTGATTAATCTGTTGTAGTAGTTATGATTGTCACAATCAGTATTATAATTTTTGTGTAAAAACTCCTCTGCTTCATTTTTCAGTAATTGAGCAGATTTTTTCTGGGTATGTAAAATGATGATTTTAGAAACAAACTCTTCCAATTCTGATTTGTTTAACTGCTCAACAGCTTTGAGTAATTCTTGTGAGGATAATTGAATTTCCAGTTTCACTGTTGACATTGTTAATTTCTCGCCAGCTAGTTGTTTAAGTTTTACTATAATATAAAGTGATTAAGCTCAGTATATATGGCAACAAAATTATATGCAAGAGGTTTAGAAAATGAAGATATTTAATAATGTTAAGTAAGTTTTAAGCAAATTTAATTTTTGATAAAAAATGTTAAATTCAGATACCCAACTTTTTCCATAAGTTAGGTATCTGGAGAATTTTGCTGTTAACAGAAAGTTATTAAACCCAATTTAAAAAACACTACCGCAACTAAAAAATTTGTCTGAATGAAATTAACCAAACCACCTAGAAGGTTGACAACCCGGTTGAACTGTTTCACACAAATAATTACTAATCCATTCTGATTTTTCTTGGATAATTGAGGAAATACCTTGATTAATCAAATTTTGCAGATGTAATTTTTGTTCTAAAGGATTGCGGGATAATTTGTAGTTAAAAGAGTCTTCTTTTATTTGTTGTTTTAATGGTATTACATGGTCAGAAAATTCGTTAGAAAAGCCGGGGAGACGATTGATAACGAAGGATATTAACTCTTGACGTAAATCAGGAATTGCAAAAACTTGTTGATAAGGTTGATATGGATATGTATCTAAAACGCTGTCAATTTCTCCAACAATATATTCTTGGGTTAACTTAACTATGGTTTTCATGGTTTTTTATCTCCTTATTTCATACAGTTAGCCAGTTAATAATTTATGCAAGGAAGAATGTCGGGATTAAGATTTTTTTCTGATAGGTAATCAGAAGTATTTTTAATGTCAGACTTCTGACTACTAATATCAAATTTGAAATTAGCAAAATATTCAGATGTCTTTGTTATCTTTTGATATTGAGATACCTAAAAGTATAACCAAGAACTGATTAAATGAACCTGTGGAAATTTTCCGTAGTGATTGACGATTACTATTATTCCGATATTGACAGTAAAATGCCACAAAACTACACAAATCTATGTATAAACATGAAGGATCAATTTTTCAGGTAATTAACTAATGTTAACTAGGATTAAATTTGTCTTTGATAATCTTTACTTATTCACCTTTTTTTTTGGGAGCGTTGATGTTTTAGTTGTCTATGGTGTAACTGTTAGTAGAAAATTCCCTAACAAAGTCTAAAAAATCTCTGTCTGCTGAAAGTTGATTACCCATTTGACCGTCTATTTCTTGGGCTGCGGCTAATCCTGACAACATTGCCCCTTCTATTAAACTTCCCCCACACCAGTCACCGCTACAAACCAAAGGGAGGGGAGTTTGGGCAGGTAAACAAGCAACATCTAAAGGAGTGCGAGGAAAAGCATAACGCCAGCGATGTACTGTAGCCCATTCAGGATTTTCTAACCAAGATAAATCTAGATATGCTGCGGCTTTTTTTAACATATAATTGCCGACTGGCTGTAAGTCTTCTGTGTCTAAATGTTGTTGGGCAAAATTGGCACTACTTTGAACTACAAAATGAGGTTTTTCTAATTGGAGACGCTTACTACTATCTAATCCAATCCAACCTAAATCGGGATGATCATTAAAAGTCAAAGCTTGCCAATGAGGTAATGGTTGGGAGTTGTGAGGGAATCCTGCCATAACGCTGATACAGGGGTTAAATTCAACGGATTGGAGGTTTTTGAGAAATTCAGTACCTAAGAGGTTTTCACCTAAAGGTGTTAATAAATCTGCGGCTTGGGGGGCGGGGATGGCGATTAATAGGGCTTTGGCGTGAAATTGTTCATTATTTTCTAAAGTTAAACACCAGGAATTTTCTGAGGTGAGGTTAACTTTTACTACCCGGTTAGTGATGTGTAGATTTAATTTTTGAACTAGAAATTTAGCGATCGCACTCATTCCGTCTGGTGCAGTATAACAAGTTGCGGAACTTTGAACTATTAAACCTGTGGTTGATTGATGTTGGTAAACTGTATCTGTCCATAGTTGGATGATATGGCGATCGCGCAAAATCTCTATCAATTGATTAAATAATTCACCTTTGGGTTTAAGATAACAAGCACCATGATCCGCACAAGTACCATACAAACGCCGTGTTGCAACTCTTCCACCCACACCACGAGATTTTTCTAACACCAGCACCGAATAACCAGCTTGACGTAAACGTTGAGCGCAAACTAAACCAGATATACCCGCACCAATGACGATGACATCAGTTATATGAGAATTTGACATAATTCACACTTACACCTTGACAATAATTACTAAAACCTAATAGTAGAATAGGGAACAGACCATTTACACGAAAAGGAGGATGGGAAATTGGATGAACTCAGGACAGTATTAGAATTAGCAACTGAGGAAGAACTACAAGACCTAACTGCAATTTTGTTTAGTCGTAAGTTTAACCCCCTCGATTATGTTCACACACCTGAACCCATTGAAGTCCAAAGCCAAGGTCGTCAAGCTTGGTTAGATGCTCTAGAAGATCGGTTTCGTTTTTTGGCTGCTGATGGCATCACCGTATTACGTAGACGTACGGAAAAAGTTACTTACCGACAAGCATTAATTCAAGTATGTAAATATTTGAAAATTCCTTATACAGATGATTTAGAAACTGTTGATTTAGAAGCAGAGATATTTTTACATCTTTTAGGAAAAGTTTGGAAACAGCTACCAGAAGCAGAAAAACAAAAATTAACTGCTAAAATACAAGCCCATTTAATTCAATCGGATATTCAACAACCTTTACCTTTATCTTTACAAAAAGATCCTTTAGGATTAATTTTTAAAGGCGGTAGTGCTTTAGCCGTAACTTCTGTAATTCAACCTTACATTCTCCAACAAATTGCCCGTCAATTTGCCATTCATTTTGCTACCTATCAAGTAGCTAAAGAAGCTGCAAAAACAGGAACAAAGGTAGCTAGTAAACAATTTCAAAATTATGTTACAGCACAGATGGCACGCCGAGGAATGACTATGAGTGCAGCCCGTTATAGTGCTGTCAGGACAGTATTTACTGTTGTCGGTCCGATGATGTGGGCATGGTTTTTTGCGGATTTAGGTTGGCGAACAATTGCCACTAATTATGGTCGGATTATTCCTACAATTTTCACCCTGGCGCAAATTCGTCTTACTCGTACAGAATTTTGGGAGTTAGCTTAATTGAAAAAAGGTTTTTATCATCCAGATTCTAATTTAAAATTCCCTTGGAACAGTCTTCAATTTGGATTAATTGTTTTCCCCGTCAATCCATTCTTGGGGGCTGTGACAATTGCTTTAGCAGCCTTAATAACTTGGGGCAAAAAATACCGCACTATTAGCAAAAAACCTTTACATCAAGGATTTGCAATTTTAAGTTTATTACTGTTAATAACTACAGGATTTGCCAACCATAAATTAGAGGCATTTTTAGGTTTATTTAATCTATTACCTTATTTTATTGTCTTTACTGGATTAACTCCTTTAATTCAAACAACCACCCAATTACGGCAGATAGCTTGGATCATGGTATGTGGTTCTTTACCTGTGGTAATTTTTGGTTTTGGGCAATTATTTTTAGGTTGGGGTTTTAACATCCAATTTCTGTGGGTATTGATAGATTTACATCTTACCTCTGGAGGAGAACCACCAGGCCGCATGGCTTCTGTTCTCATGCACGCTAACACGTTAGCCGCTTACTTAGTCACTATTTTTATTTTAGGTTTAGGTTTATGGTTAGAAAATTATCAACTTATTAAACAACAAATTAAAGAAAAAACAACTGTTGATTACCGTCCTCTAATTTTCTTAACAATCACAGTAATTGCTAACTTTATCGCCTTAGTTTTAACTAACTCTAGAAATGCCTGGGTCATAGCTATTATTACCTGTTTAGCTTATGCCTTATATCAAGGTTGGCGATTAATTGTGGCGGGCTTTACGGGTGTAGTTGCTAGTATTTTATTAGCTGCCTTTGCACCATTAGAAATTGCTGATTTTTTCCGTCGTTTCGTTCCCTATTTCATCTGGGCGCGGTTAAATGATCAAATGTACCCCAATCGGCCAATCGCATTAATGCGAAAAACCCAATGGGAATTCGCTTGGAATTTAACCCAACAACACCCTTTCACCGGTTGGGGTTTACGAAGTTTTAGCGGACTTTATAAAGAGAAAATGCAAATAGATTTAGGTCATCCCCATAACCTATTTTTAATGCTGTCTGCGGAAACCGGGTTGATTACAACTTTGTTATTTTGTGGGTTATTAATGTGGATATTAATTACCGCTAGTCTAACCCTGTGGAAATCAAAATCTTTAGCACCAGAAAATAGACTAATCTTTTTTAGTTATCTGCTCGCTTTTATTGGTTGGATAATCTTTAATACTGTAGATGTGACAACTTTTGATTTACGTTTAAGTACCTTATTTTGGGTATTTTTAGGTGCTTTATGTGGTGTAATTCATAAATTACAGCATCTAAAAAATAAATGAGTTTTACCATTGAAGAATAGTATAAATACAACATATTTGATGCAAGTGAGGTACAAATAATAATCAAAAATATTTACAATCAAAGGTTTTTATGGCTGAACGCTGATAGCTGCGGTAACTCTTAAAAAGAGTGCTATGGAAGAATAATTCCATAACACCCTTGATTAATTGATTTCTAGATTTGGTTTTGTGTTAATACTAAGCTGTCTGTATAGAATTCAAGATATGAGTAAATGTATGTATGCCACTGATAGTATCCACAATAGTGCTGATACTTTAGGTTGGTTAGACTTTTCTATAGACATCGAGTGTAATTACTGTATCCATGTTTAGTACATATCTATACTATATAAGTTGCCGTCTAAGTGAAAATAAATCTAACTAATTTCAATGCTAAAGCATTCTCAATTATCTTTACTGGTTGCTTCTTTCTTAGGAATATCTACAATTGGTCTGGCTATATCCGAACCAGCATCTGCATCAGTTGTCTGTGAACCAGGTACAATCACTAAGTATCCTAATGGTTCTTTGGCAAGGTGTATATTGGGGTCAGATACAACTATTCAAGTTGCTAGTGCTTCGGGACGATCTGTTTTTCCTTGCAAAGCTGGTGAATCTATTAGCTTTAATAGCAAAGGACAGTTTAGCAGTTGTACACTTTACGAAGAAATTAAAATCAGGAAAGGTAATTCCACTCAAGTGTGTAAAGCTGATTCTTCTGTATCTTTGTGGATTGATAGCAGAGGTAATCAAGATATTAGTTGTTATTAGTAGTCATAATGATTCCTGATTTTGGCCAACAACGAGTATTTTTAACGTAAGCAGTCGGTAAAATGGGTATGTCTGTAATTCAATTAAATCCCCATTTAGATTAACTCATGCCGACAACAGCAAATTTTTTACAATATACCCAATGGTCAGGGATTGCTACCATAGCGTTTGCAGTCCTGGCCATTTTAGCTTTTATCCTTAAATGGGGTATCCGCTTTCGGCTTGTGGGTACAACAGGTTTTATGATTGTGTTGACAGCAGGGTTATTTTCCCTGTCTTTAGTACCTTTAAGTAGAACAGTGATTCCCGGTGCGGCAAAATATACGTTGGTTTTTGATAATGGTTCTAATCAAGCGGTGATTTCTACTGCATCGGATATTACCCCCACGGAATTAGAAGCGACTTTACGCCAAGCTGCTAGTAATCTATATTCTTATGGACGTTTAGGTGCAGCTGGAAATAACCAACTGACAATTCGCGCTAGGACTCTAATTCATCCAGAACCAGGGGTTTCCGTACCTGTTTATTTAGGTCAGGTAGAACGCACTCTCGTTAGTCGTGAAGATTCAGAAATGGATGTGAAAATTTACTTAGATAAGTTCGCGCAACTACCAGAGAGTAAGGCTTAAATTGGTGATGGGGAGAGGGGGAGAAATATTTTTATCTATTACCCATTACCCATTACCAAATTTTTTGTGACTTACAATACAAATAAGATTATTTTTATATTAAGATATTAGAACTTGAGAATTTTCACCATTAACAATAGCTTTCTATGAGTGTGGCAAAAGGAATCGTGTATCGTTAGTCTAATTTTATGAATAAATATCAAGTTTTGAGATAATAAGCTATTATGCCTAATCAATTTTCTAGTCAAACCTTGTCTACTGAAACTGCTAGTTCATTATTAACACTGAATGTATCTCCAGCTAGGGTGATCCGAGGTGCTGGTATACTTGGTTCTGCTGTAGTGGAAATTGCCAGTTTGGGAACTCGTCCCTTAATTGTAGCTGGCGATCGCACTCTCGGTATTTTTCAGGAAAGTTTACAACCCATTTTCCAATCAGAACATTTAGATGCTGCTACAAGTTCCTATGGTGCAGATTGCTGTGAAGCAACTTTAAAAGCTTTACGTAAGGCTGCAAAGGAACATAAAGCAGATGTGATTATTGGTATGGGTGGTGGTAAGGCTTTGGATACAGCTAAGTTAGTCGGCCATCAATTGAAATTACCTGTGGTGACTATTCCTACTTCTGCGGCTACCTGTGCAGCTTGGACGGCTTTATCTAATGTCTATTCTGAATCGGGGGCGTTTTTATATGATGTGGGTTTATCCCGCTGCCCTGATTTGCTGATTTTGGATTATGATTTGATCCAGACTGCACCACAGCGGACATTAGTAGCAGGTATTGGCGATGCGATCGCAAAATGGTATGAAGCATCGGTTAGTAGCGGACATTTACAAGATACTTTAATTATTGCCGCAGTTCAACAAGCGCGAGTTTTACGAGACATCCTCTTCCAAAAATCCGCCGCTGCTTTACAATCTCCCGGTAGTGAAGTGTGGCGAGAAGTCGTAGATGCTACTGTATTATTAGCAGGTGTCATCGGGGGTTTAGGTGGCGCACAATGTCGTACAGTGGCCGCCCATGCAGTACATAATGGTTTAACCCATATTTGTGGACATGATAGCATTCATGGTGAAAAAGTCGCCTACGGAATTTTAGTACAATTGCGATTAGAAGAAATGCTGCAAAGTAATCAACTTGCAGATGCAGCTAGACAGCAATTATTAAAGTTTTATGCAGAGATTGGATTGCCCCAAAAATTAGCAGATTTGGGATTAGGAAATATCACTTTAACTGAGTTGCAAACCGCCGCAGAAATTTCTTTATCACCAAATTCTGATATTCACAGATTACCTTTTCCAGTTGCTTTGGAACAGTTAATGGCGGCGATGATTTCTACCACTGCACCACATCAATTAAAAGTTAAAAATTAAAAATGGGCATGGGGCATGGGGCATGGGGCATTGGGCATTGGGCATTGGGAAATAAGGGAATAGGGAACAGGTAAAAGAAGGAAAAAGGCAAAAGCATTCACCAGTCACCAATCACCAATCACCAATCACCAATCACCAATCACCAATCAACTAATTCCGAGGTTTAAGAATGAGTTTAAGTTGGATTACTCCCGCAGAACGTGTACAGAAATTGCCTCCTTATGTTTTTGCTAGGTTGGATGAACTAAAGGCAAAAGCTAGAGAACAAGGATTAGATTTGATTGATTTGGGGATGGGAAACCCCGATGGGGCGACACCTCAACCAATCATTGATGCAGGGATAGCAGCTTTACAAAATCCTGCTAATCATGGTTATCCACCCTTTGAAGGAACTGCTAATTTTCGGAAAGCAATTACTAAATGGTACAATCGCCGTTATGGTGTGAAATTAGATCCTGATAGTGAAGCTTTGCCTTTGTTGGGTTCTAAGGAAGGTTTAGGACATTTAGCGATCGCCTATATTAATCCTGGTGATATTGTATTAGTACCATCGCCATCTTACCCCGTTCATTTTCGTGGTCCAATTATTGCCGGCGGAGTAATTCATAGTATTACTTTAAAGGAAGAAAATAACTGGTTAATTGATTTAAGTTCTATCCCTGAAGAAGTAGCAAGAAAAGCGAAAATTCTTTATTTCAATTATCCCAGTAATCCCACAGGTGCAACCGCCCCCCGTGAATTTTTTGAGGAAATTGTCGCTTTTGCTAGGAAGTATGAAATTCTCTTAGTGCATGATTTATGTTATGCAGAATTAGCTTTTGACGGTTATCAACCCACAAGTTTATTAGAAATTCCCGGTGCAAAAGATATTGGTGTTGAGTTTCACACCTTATCAAAAACTTATAACATGGCAGGTTGGCGAGTGGGTTTTGTCGTGGGAAATCGTCATGTTATCCAAGGTTTAAGAACCTTAAAAACCAACTTAGATTATGGCATTTTTTCCGCCTTACAAACAGCAGCAGAAACCGCTTTAGAATTACCTGATTCTTATTTACAAGAAGTGCAAACTCGTTACCGCACCCGTCGAGATTTCTTGATAGATGGTTTAGGAAAATTGGGTTGGAATGTTCCTAAAACCAAAGCAACCATGTATCTGTGGGTAAAATGTCCGGTGGGAATGGGTTCTACAGATTTCGCTTTAGATGTACTGCAAAAAACCGGGGTAGTTGTGACACCTGGAAATGCTTTTGGTGCTGGTGGTGAAGGATATGTGAGAATTAGTTTAATTGCAGATTGCGATCGCTTGGGTGAAGCTTTACAAAGGTTTAAACAAGCAGGAATTTCTTATCAACAAGAAGCGGTAGTTTCTGTGTAATTAACGTAGGGGTAGCGCCCCCGTGCCTACCCCTTTTTGATATTTAAACGCCCCGTGCCTACCCCTTATCCTATTTTTTAAATATCATCAGGATTAACACCCAAAGACCTTAAATACGCTGCTAACTTCTCCTTTTGTTGTCGTTCTTGTTGGGCAATTTCCTCCGCTTGTTGTTGTGCTAATTTTGCTTGTTGGGCGATTTCTTCAGCTTCTAAACGGGCTTGTTTTTCAACAATAGCTCTTTCATCACCAGTTAACAACAAATTCCCCCCATCATCCCACCAACGTACCCAAGGTACACCGTCATCTTCTATTAAACCTAATTCCACACCCAGAGGAGAAATTGGAAAATGTCCTCTTTCATTAGGTTGGATTTTTTGATAACTGCCATCTACTAAACGATAAACTTCTAGTAATGCTTTTCTAGCTTCAAAAATTGCATAAAAAGGAATACGAATTGCTTGTTCATAAACCCAAAATTTCCCAGCTTTTTCCGTTGCACTGGGAGGAGTTTTATCCCTTTCTTCTTCCCCATTTCCTGACACAAACTCAATAGCAATTAATGGTGCTACAAATTCTTTCCATAACACATAAGACCGACGATAATCTCCATTTAGTTTTGGTGGTACATTAGGGACATAAAACCAATCTGGAGCTTCTGCACCTTTTTCTGGTGGGTCTGTTAACCGCCAATAAATACCGCTATCCTGACCAATACAATAGTTACCATCAGGATGTATTTTTTGTAAAATTGGTTCAATGGAACTGGTTAAAACAATACTTTGGGGATGCTCCTGAAAATTTTGACCTACGGTACGCTTCGCTAACACAAAATTTCCGTCTGAATCAGGTAGTTGTGTATGATCTGGTAATGTAAATTTAGGTGTATGAATATCTTGATTTGTGGGAGTAGTGGGGTTTATCACTGCTTGAGTGCTTTCCATAATAACTCCAGAATATACATTGAATTAATTTTAACATAACAGTAGGAATTGATATTTGGTAAATGCAAATAATTTTAATTGTCAGAATCAGGATGTCCAGGATTTAATGATTTTCAGGATATGAGTTTAAATCACATCTTTCATATTTTCATAAATCACTTACCAAATATTTGCTTAATTGCAGATTGCATCGCTAAACGTCCATTTGCACTACGCCAAGGTGGAATTATGATTAGTGCTTTTATTGCTAACAATATTGCCCAGGCTTTATACCAAATTTTATCACGTAGCCAATAGGAATTAGCTATAGACATGATTAATATTCCTTTGGTTTCTACCGACTCTAATTCTGTCATTAATGACTTAGCCATATTCAGATAAAAAACTGATTTTTCCTGATTTTTTAAATATGAATAACATATAGATATATTCACAGCATTCATAGCTTGAAGTCTTTCAATACTAATTTTCTGTAATATCTTTAATGCTTGCTCAAAATAAAATAAAGCTTCTTGATATTGTTTTAATTGATAACAATAAATTATACCCAAGTTATTTAATATATTAGCTTCTTTCCATTTATTCCCAATCTCCCGTGTAGCTATCAAAGCTTCCTGAGAATATTTCAGAGCTTGATCAGATTGTTTGAGCATAAGATAGCACCTACCTATGTTTTCTAATATTGCACCCTGACGACGTTTATCATTATTTTCTTGACAAATAGCAAGTTGACGGAAAAGATATGTTAATGATTTATTGCACTGACCACGATTGAAATATATTATAGTTATATGATCAATAGCCAAACTTTCCAGTTCCTGGTTATTCAGTTGATCAGCTATTTCTAAAGCATCTTCTAAATAATGTAATCCTTTTTGTTGATGATGATATTTACCTTGGTTTAGTCCTGAAAAATAAAAGACATATCCTAAATTGTCTAAAGCATAACCTTCTTGTTCTCTATCCTCAATTTCATTAGCGATATCTAATTGTTGCTGAAAATAAGCAATCGCTCCATCAAAATTTTGTTTAATATATTTAATATTTCCCAAACCATCCATAGCACGCGCTTCTGCTTGGCGATTATTTATTAAACGAGCAAAATTAAGTAATTTTTGATAGTAAATTAGAGACTGATTATAATCACTCAGATTATAAAAAGCCCTACCTAATCCATATAAACAAATGATATCTTGATCAGAATTGACCTTTCCTAAAAGTTGTTGATATAATTCAATTTGTTCTCGATAATATCCCCAAATTCGTAATTGTTCATGTAATGGTATAGATACAGGAGAAAATGATAAAACCTGTCCAGCTTTTTGCCATTCTGTAACCTCACATAAATGATGGAAAACTTGCAAATAGCGATTTATTTTTTGTAAATTGTTCGCACTCTCTGGTGGTTTATCTTCCAAAGTGAGGAAATATTCAATAGCAGTATATTTATCAAGTTGATTTAAAGAAACATTCTCCCAATCAATTTCTAAAGATTGATATAATTCTTGACTTTTACTCAGAACAGATATAATCATAATTCGATGATGAAAATAAACTATGGAAATAATGTTTGACGATGTTCTAAAGCTACACTACGAATTAAATTATGCAATCCTAAAACACGGTGATTTTCATGATTAATAGATATTTCTACTAAAAACCTCGCAAATAAATCATCTAACACTTCTTGTTGTTTTTCCTTACTATAAACCTGATTTTTCAATCGTTGAATATAGCGATTTAGTTGTAATAACCAAGCACTATCTTGGACAGGACACCGATATGTAGCTGCTACACACATCAGTAAATAAGCATCGTAATTTTGATTTTTCAATCTCTGGAAAACAGCATTTACTCTGTGTTTATAAACATCCGAGCGAACTTTTCTGGTCAATTTATGTAACTTCCAATCATCATCTACACCTTCTGATTTTATTCCTGATTCTGCTGCTAATAAATGTTGTTCTACTAACTCAATTTCATCACCGACATTTTGCCAAAAAGCACAAGTATTACTACCAAAAGACTCGACAATTTCACCGCTAACAACACGTAAAGTTAAAGGATGTCCTTTATATATTTTACCAATTCTGATTAAAATTTGCCTATCTTCTGAATCCAAACTAACATCTAAACCAGCTTTGTAAAATAAATCAATTTGTTCATCTGCTAATAAACCATCTAAAATTTGCCGATGATAGGAATTAGGATAACGAGAAGCTAAGGTTTCAATTTTACTGGGTAAATCTTGGGAAGTAACAATTAATCTACTTGCAGAAGATTCTATAGTTAAGAAACTCTCAAAAAACCTAGCCCACCATTCATCTGCAAAATCTCCCCAAGCATCCTCACTTGCTGTTAATAATGCTTCTAAAGAATCAATTAAAATTAAAATCCTTTCTTCCCGGAGATAATTAATAAGTTGTTTAAGGATATTTTCTGTTTGGTTATCTGTAGTTAAAAGTCCTAATTCTTCTAACCATCTTACCGCAACATTGACAAAATTTTTAGGACTATCATCACTATCAAAATTTACTCTTAAAATCTTATTAAATCTACATTGAATATCATTAGCAATACATTCAGATAAAGCCGTTTTACCAATTCCTGTAATTCCCAATAATAATAATAACCGACAATTTCCTTGTACTTTTTTTGTTAAACAACTCACCAGATTTTTTCGGCCTACCCAACCATGATCATAAACAGGCCAATTTGTAATTTTTTCTGGTACAAGTTCAAAGATATTATCCCAATTTTCCCGCCAATTAGGAATATCTAACACATCACAGTAAGTTTCAGCAGTAGCTCTAATTACACCATCACCATCATGAAACTTAGTAAAGGTTTGACGATGTTGATTTTTTTCAGATGCAAAACTACTAATTGATTCAAAGTTTTTTAATGCTTCTCTAACTAACTCATGTCCTACTGTGGTTAACCGATACAGTTTTTGTTTATTTCTCGCCATATCACACACTAGATTGCACTGAGTGAATAATACCCGATTCGTCAACCAGTATACAATTCAACGAACAAACAACGCACAATTAAATAGTGACTTGGGTACATAGTAAATTTTATGCTCTGGACAAGACAACTGAGTATCGTAAGTATTCAGCTAACAGTAATCAGCTTTTTCAGGGTCAAATCAAAAATCAATGATTGATTATTTATTGATTTATCAAATATTCTGACTGCTGACTTTTGACTCCTGAATTCTTACTAAGTCTCTTATATTTCATGTTTGCATTATTTACAAAATCGAGGTAATTACAGATGAAAAATCTAGTCAAACTCGCAACAGTAACTCTTTCTTTACTCACAATTATAGGAGTCACTAAAGAAGCGCAAGCATCAGTTTTACACAATGGTTGGAATTACTCAATTGACTCTTTTAATGATTCTACATATCGAACTTCTCCTGGTAGTGCTACCCGTGTGGGTGGTGGAACATTTGAAATTCATGCTATAGGCATGAAAGATGATATAGAAAATAATAGAATCACCTTTGCAATTAATGCCAATTTACCTCAAGATGGTGCTGTAGTTCCTGTTGCTAATGGATATAGTCATATTGGTTGGGGTGACTTGTTTATTCAAACTGCTTCTGGATTATTAGGAGTTAATTTTACCAATGCTAATGATTCTGCTGCTAGTTTAGGTGTATGGAGAGTTTCTGGAACAGCAAGTGTAGCTGCTGCTAATGATGGTTGGGATAGTAATGCTGAGTATACTAATCATGTAATTAGTAGAGGTGGAAATCCAACTTTAGGAGATTTAGCTCAACATCAATCACCTTTTGGAAATACAACTCATAGTGTAATTTCATCTGGACAACGAATTGGTGATGTTCTTGCTGGTGATTTAAGTGGTTTAGATTTTGGACGTTTTGGTGCGTTTGGTTCTCAAACTTTTGGATTTAGTCTTGATCGTTCTTTAATACCTTCAGGAGATGTTGTAGCTTGGTTAATTCAAGAGTGTTTTAATGATGGCATAGCAATGGTAGCAAATGTTTCTGAACCACCTCAACCTACTCCTGAACCTTCTACTTTAATAGGAATGATTGCTTTAGCTGCAATGGGTATATTTTCTACTAGAAATAAAATAAAGAGTAAGAAAGTTCTAGTAGATGCTTAATTAACGGACTTCATTTTTTGAATTTTTTAATTTTTGGCGATCGCATCTCTAGCCATTTTTACTTTGCGATCGCTTTTCTTGAACATTCAAATTAAACAAAATTGTAAAAATAAATTTATATTACTATAATTACTAATCTTATGTATAAATACCAAGATTTTACAATTCGTAACCTACAACCAAGTGATTACCAAATAATCCTAAATATAATTCAAACTATTAGATTAGAATATGGTGTAATTCTTCCTGAAGAATATGATCAAGATATGCAAACTTACACAGCAGTAGAAAAATATTATCTAGAAACAGGTGGATTATTTTGGGTAGTAGAAAAAGAAAATAAAATTTTAGGTACTGCCGCATTTTATCCATATAAAGCAGTAGAAACAGGCGCGGAAATTAAAAAAATCTACCTATTACCGGAAGCAAGAGGTAAAGGTTTAGGAAAATTATTATTACATCAATTAGAACTAGAAATTGCAAATAGAAAATATTCAAGTATTTGGATTAAAACTATTAGTCTTTTTCAAGAAGCTACTTCACTATATGAAAATAGTGGATACATTAAATTTCTAGATATAGAAACACCTAAAAATGGATATATTTACTATAAAAACATCTCTAATCAAAATCCTGAAAACTGCATATTTACCCCCAAACCCATAAATCAAAAAATCCTGTAAATCCTCATATAAACATAATTAATCTGCGTTTATCTGCGTTTATCTGCGTTCCCCATCCTGTAAATCCTCAACTCCCAGATATCCTGACACTAACAAAAAGCTATAATACAGTCTGAGCAACTCTGCTGTATCATAATGACTACTTCTACAACCACACCCCCACACTTAATTATCGCCGGCTTTCATGCCCTTTCTGACCCCATTAGAATTAGAGTCATAGAATTACTGCGTCAGCGTGAACTTTGCGTCTGCGATTTATGCGACGCTTTAGAAATAAGTCAATCAAAACTATCTTTTCATCTCAAAAACTTGAAAGAAGCAAATCTCGTTAATGCCCGTCAAGAAGGACGTTGGATCTATTATAGTTTGAATTTACACCAATTTCAGGCTTTAGAAGAGTATTTAACTGATATTCACAGTAATTCTGTATTTTATCCCTCTCGTTCTTGTTGTCAGTGATGGATTAAAACCCTTATTTACGCCGTACTGTACCAGAAGCTTTCTTCCTCGCAAAATAATCTTCAAAAATTTCTAAAATCATCGGTGCAGCCACACTACCACCACCACCACCAGAATGTTCACCAAAAGCCACCACTAAAATTTCTGGTTTATCAGCTGGTGCATAAGCACCAAACCAAGCATGATTTTGTTTTGCTCTCCCCTTCCATGCTTCCGCTGTTCCAGTTTTACCGGCTACTGGAGGAAGATTTGGTTTATTCAGAGCTTGAGCAGTACCCTCAGTAATTACTTTCCGTAAACCGTCACGGAGAATTTTTACAGTTACAGGCTTCATATTCAAAGACTCACGCCATTTTTTAGCATCTCCATCATCTTTTAACAAATGGGGTTGCACACGATAACCACCATTAGCCGGCACAGCAAACATCACAGCGACTTGTAAAGGAGAAGTTTGTAAAGCACCTTGACCAATAGACATATTGACAGTATCACCCACAGTCCAAGGCATTTTCCAAGCTTTTCGCTTCCATGTATCATCAGGAACTAAACCCTTAGCCTCTTCCGTAGCAAAATCAAAACCTGTTTTTTCCCCAAAACCATATCTACGAGTCCAATCAATCAAAGTTGGACCACCTATACCCTTAGCAATTTGATAAAAGAAAGTATCACTACTCCACTGCATCGCCCCCACAAACCCCAACGGACCGAAGCCAGCATGATTCCACTCTCCAAATCTTGTCCCACCGATGTTTAAATAACCATAGGTTTGCAAAACTGTATTTGGTGAAAATTTCCCAGATTCTAAAGCAGCAGTTGTAGTCACAATCTTAAATGTACTGGCTGGAGGAAACACACTTAAAGCGCGATTCACCAAAGGATGTTCAGCATTTTGTAAACTTTCCCAATCTTTTTGAGAGAGTTTTGGTTTAGAGAAAATATTGGGGTCAAAGGTGGGATGAGATACCATTGCTAACACTTCCCCATTATTGGGATTGAGTGCTACAATCGCCCCATTCCGTCTACCTATGGCTTTTTCTGCTACTTTTTGGATTTCTAAATCTATAGTTAAGTGTAAATCATTCCCCGCTTGAGCTTGTTTTTCTCCTAAAACTCTTAGGGGTCTACCAGCGCCATCCACTTCTACCTGCTGACCACCCCATTCACCTCTGAGAGTTTTTTCATAGGCTTTTTCTACACCCATGTGACCAATTACATCTCCCAAACGGTAGCCTTGAGACCGCTTTTCTTTTAACTGTTCTGCTGTCAGTTCACGGGTGTAACCAATAATATGCGCTGTTATTTTACCTTGAGGATAATAGCGCATAGCTTCTGTATTTATTTCTACCCCTGCTAATTCGGTTTCATATTCTTTTAAAGCCGTTACTTGAGCATCATTCAAGTTACGTGCAATACGAACTAGAGAGGCAGAATTTACACCTGCGTCTATGAGTTTCTGCTCTATTTCCGCTTGCGGAATCTCCAGAATTTGAGAAAGCAGTGGGCCAACTACTAACCATGAAGGTTGAGTATGTGCCATTGGCCACAAATAAACAGATCGGGGATAACGAGTAGTAGCTAATAGTTTGCCATTACGGTCAAAAATGTTTCCCCGTTCCGGTTGCTTGGTAATCATCCGAATCCGGTTAGATTCTGCCCGTTCTTTATGTTTTGGCCCTTCCATAATCTGTAAATAAGCCAAACGAGCGCCTATCCCAGATGTCATCAGTAAGGTGAATAAAATTAAAAATAATGGTTGAGAACCACGGCCGACCGTACGGGTATTTTTTTGAATACTGAGTAGTGATGGTAATATAGCCATAAGAAAATACATGACACTAATATTCTCTGTAAACAATGCTTTACAGCTGTAATCCGGTATGGAAACCAGAACAATGGTCTGTTTAGAAAACCTATCTGATTTTTACCACATTGGTTATAGGTTAATTTTCTATAATCCTCTTGCCTTTTGCCAACTTAGACAAGTAAATTCAGTAATCAAGTCATAATTCCTATATATTTTTAACAAGGGTGTTTTTGCCGGATAAAATAAATCAGAGTGTAATTTTTAGATCATTGGCTACATTGCTCAACTAAGTTTTATCAGATCACGGCTTTCTACTAACTAAATACTATGGCTCAAACTGCAATGCAGAATCAGAGGAGTATACCTAATTTTCAGCCACTTGATGTTGAACTGCGGAACGTGTTCAAGTTTTTCAACCAAGAACCAGCCGTACACGGTGTGGACTTAGATGTAAAACAAGGAGAGTTCTTTAGTATTTTAGGTCCTTCTGGTTGTGGGAAGACAACTATACTCCGCTTAATTGCTGGTTTTGAAAGACTTGATGCTGGTAAGTTGCTGATTCAAGGCCAATCTATGACCGATGTCCCTGCTTACAAAAGGCCTATCAATACCGTCTTTCAAAGCTATGCTCTTTTTAATCATTTGAATGTGTGGGACAATATCGCCTTTGGATTACGGTTACAAAAACTATCTAAATTGGAGGTTGATGGACGAGTAGGGGATGCGTTGAAACTCGTGAAAATGGATAGTTTGCGATCGCGTTTTCCTTCTCATTTATCTGGTGGTCAACAACAACGGGTAGCTTTAGCTAGGGCTTTAGTGAATCGTCCCGCTGTTTTGCTATTGGATGAACCATTGGGAGCTTTAGATTTAAAACTGCGGAAGGAAATGCAGTGTGAATTATCCAATATCCAAAAAAATCTAGGGGTAACGTTTATCATGGTTACACATGATCAGCAGGAAGCACTATCCTTATCTGATCGGATAGCAGTGATGAATCAAGGCAAAATAGAACAGGTTGGTACTCCTAGCGAAATTTACGAACGTCCACAAACTTCTTTTGTTGCTGACTTTATTGGTGATACCAACCTCTTCAGTGGTGAATTAACTACCATTGACATAGGATATGTAAAAGTTTTGACTAAAAGCGGATTATCAATTATTGCTGTTCGTCCAGAAGACACTCCACTGGAACTATTACAAGTAGTCAATTTGAGTGTACGTCCTGAAAAAATTCAGATTTCTTTGTATCAGCCTAATCTACCGCATAACTGCTTTGAAGGTAGATTAATTAATGTCATGTATTTGGGTACTCATGTTAATTATTTAGTGGAATTAACCAATGGCATAAGTGTTAATATTTTACAACCTAATACTTTTGGTAGTTTACCAGACCGTAATACTCCCATATATGTTTGGTGGTCAGAAAATGACTGTTTAGCTATTAGTCAAACATCAAGGGTAAATCAATAGTAAACCATGATGAAAAACATGACTAGGAGAAGAAAATTTCTCAAACAAATAGCTCTACTCTCCAGCTTATCTTTAAGTAGTTGTGGTTGGAGATTAGCTAATGTCAATGCCAATTACTCTGGTTCTGGTAAAAGTGATGAATTGTATTTATATACATGGAGTCAATATACAGACCAAGAACTATTATCTACTTTTACTTCTCAAACAGGAATCAAAGTTATGGTAGATACTTTCGATTCTAATGATGTGATGCTGGCTAAACTACAAGCTGGAGGTGGTAGTTCTTATAGCGTGATTTATCCATCTGATTATATGGTTCAGAAGATGGTAGAAAAAAATTTGTTAATAGAACTCGATCATGAAAAGCTAATTGGGTTAGAAAATCTATTTACCCAATTTCAAAATCCTATTTATGACCCTAATAACCGCTATAGTTTACCCTTTAGTTGGGGAACAACAGGGTTTATTTATAACTCGGAAAAACTGGAAACAGAACCAACAGACTGGGAGTATCTTTGGCAAAATAAAGACAAGTTAAATAAACGCATGACATTGTTAAATGATGTCAGGGAAGTGATGGGAGCAACTTTAAAGATGTTGGGTTATTCCTACAATTCTCAAAACGAAGCAGAAATTAAAGCAGCTTATGAAAAACTGAGAACATTAAAACCTGCGATCGCTGCTTTTGATACAGATGCTTGGCGAAATCAAATCCTAGCAGGAGATTTGTGGTTAGCAATGTGTTATTCTAGCGATGCTGTGAAAATCACTGAAGAAAACCCAAAACTAAAATATGTAGTTCCCAGTAGTGGTTCTTCTTTATGGAGTGATACGGTGGTAATTCCTAAAACAGCACCCAATCAGCAAGGTGCTTATAGCTGGATTAACTTACTTCTGCAAGCAGATGTAGCGGCAGAAATTACTAAAAGATTAGCTGTTGCTATTCCTAACCGCGCTGGTTTTGAACAACTATCGCAAAAACTACAAAATAACACTAATTTATTTCCGCCAGAATCTGTTTTAGACAAGTGTGAACGTCTGACACCCATAGGTGATTTTGAAGCAGTTTATGAACGATATTGGACTCAATTATTAGCATGAAATTTAGCATAAAATATCTATAATTCTCCTGGCTGTTAATTGATTTTTACCAATTATCAGTCCCAGATCAGTCCCAAAAGATAAGATATTAAATCTCAAAGTAAAATCTCAAAATTGGTATCAGGCAGTGTCTATTAATATTCATAAATCATCAGCAGTATCTTCTCATAATATTCCCAAAAAATCTTTGTATCGCCAATCTTTACAATTATTCCCACCTTTGGCTTTATTAGCACCATCTGGGATTTGGTTATTACTGTTATTGTTACTACCGACATTGATAATTTTTGAATTGAGTTTAGTAACAAATATTAGACCAGGAGAAATTGTCAATCCTGATGGTTTAAATAACTATCTTCGCATTTTAGAACCACTATATTTAAAAGTCATATTTCATTCCCTGTTTTTAGCAATTAATACGACAATTATTTGTTTATTTTTGGGTTTTCCTGTGGCATATTGGATTGCTCAAATCGCACCAAAACCTTGGCGGAATTTGCTGTTATTAGGTTTTGTTTTACCTCTGTGGACTTCTTCCCTATTACGTTCCTATGCTTGGATTACTATCCTCCGTCCGACAGGATTGTTTAATAGCATACTTGCCAGTTTAGGTTTACCAGCTTTGGAATTATTGAATCGTACTCCTGCTGTTTTAATTGGCATGAGTTACAGTTTATTACCCTATATGGTTTTAGTTTTGTATGCTTCTTTAGAAAAGTTGGATCAGCGTTTATTAGAAGCAGCCGCAGATTTAGGAGCAAACCCTGTAGAAGCGTTTTGGAAAGTGACTGTACCGCAGGTTTTTCCTGGTATTGCAGCTGGTTCTTTGTTGGTCTTTATTACTGCTTTGGGAGATTTTATTAACCCGGAATTACTAGGTGGTGCTTCCAGTATGACTGCTGCGAGGTTAGTTTATAACCAGTTTCTTGGTGCTACCCAAAATTGGGGTTTTGGTTCAGCATTGAGTATGACTTTAATTTTGGTTGTGAGTATAGCGATCGCCCTGATAATTAAATTTGGGGAAGCCACACCTAAGCAGTAGTGTCGGGTGCAAAGTATGTTGTTATTTCATCTACTTAAAAGAATTACTGTCATCCTTTGTAGCTTGCTTCCCGTTGGCATAGGATACGCAAATAAACGCAGAGTGTTTTTAAAAACATCCTGTAAATCCTGATTCAGACAAAATCACAATATTTAAACAGCACTAATAGCACAAACTTGTAAACCTACAGGAGTTTGAATAATCAAAGATTCCACCCCAAAAACCTCAGCAATATTATCTGGTGTTAACACAGTTTCCGGTTTACCAACTTCCCAAAGTTGACCTTGTTTTAATAAAGCAATTCTGGAACTATAACGAGCAGCTAAATTTAACTCATGTAACACTGTAACAATAGTTAAATGCTGTTGTAAATTAAGATTTCGTAGTAATTCCAATAACTGTAATTGATAATTAATATCTAAATAAGTAGTTGGTTCATCTAATAATAAAACTTTGGGTTCTTGTGCTAAAGCTAAAGCTAAAAAAGCCCGTTGTCTTTCCCCACCAGAAAGATTTTCAACTAGGCGATCGCTAAACTTTTCTAATTGAGTTTTGGCAATTGCTGAAGCCACAATTTGTTGATCATTTCCTGTTAATTCCCATTCCCACCATTTTTGATGAGGAGTTCTTCCTAAACTTACTAATTGACGCACAGTTAAACCAACAGGAACAGGTTGTTGTTGTGGTAAAAGTGCCAATTTTTGGGCAACTAAATTAGGTGGTTGAGAATGAATAGCTTTACCATCCAGTAAAACTACTCCACCTTGAGGTGAAAGAATCCGACTAACTAACTTTAATAAAGTAGACTTACCAGAACCATTAGCACCAACTAAACTTAACCATTCCCCATTTTCTAAAGATAAATTAACATCTTTAACAATAGGTATAGTAGTGTAACCACCAGTGAGATTTTCTAATTCTAAAGGCATAATTAACAAGTCAAAAGTCAAAAGTCAAAAATCAAAAGTCAAAATTAAAGAAATTATCAACCCTGTCACCTGTCACCTTCTATAGTTTACCTAAACCACCTGCACGACGATAAAGTAACCAAATAAACAGAGGAGAACCCAACAAAGCAGTCACCGAACCAACAGGAAGTTCCACCGCACCCAATCGTGCTAATAAATCTGCAAACATCAATAACCAAGCACCAGCGACAGCAGAAAAAGGTAAAACAAAACGGTTATCAGTGCCGACAATTAACCT
Source organism: Okeanomitos corallinicola TIOX110 (assembly GCF_038050375.1). Lineage (NCBI taxonomy): Bacteria > Bacillati > Cyanobacteriota > Cyanophyceae > Nostocales > Aphanizomenonaceae > Okeanomitos > Okeanomitos corallinicola. Next base: position 685,553 of record NZ_CP150886.1, read on the forward strand.
GACCGCATGGGGAACAAGTAAACCCACAAAACCAATTAAACCAGCAATACTCACAGCACCAGCAGCTAATAAAGTGGCCACACCACCAATTAATAAACGGGAACGTAATAAAGAAACACCTAAACCCACAGTTAACTCATCACCTAAAGCTAAAACATTAAGCGATCGCGCTAACAAACAACCAGCAAATAAAGCTACAATAATATAAGGACTAGCAGTAGAAATTTCCGACCAACCGCGACCATTTAAACTACCAACCAACCAACTCAAGGCAATTTGTACCTGTCCATCTTCCGACATTAATAATAACGTACTTTGTACAGAACCGAACAAAGAACTAACAGCAACCCCTCCCAAAATTAACTTTTCTACCGAAATTCCTCCCCCAGAACGCCCCAGAAAAAGCACAATAGCAGCGGTAGAAATTGCCCCTAACCAAGCAGCTAAAGGAATCGCAATGGGGAACACCTGAAAAACAATCATCACAATTACAACCAACCCAGCACCGGCAGAAATTCCCAAGATAAAAGGGTCAGCCAAACTATTACGTAACATCCCCTGTAAAAGTGCGCCAGACATACCCAAAGCTGCCCCTACAACCATTGCTGCTATAATTCTCGGTAGTCGTAAATCCCAAAGAATTGTTTGTTTTATCGGGTCGCCTTCCCGCATCAATGCTTGGTAAAATTCAGCAACATTAAAATTAACAGCACCTTGAGAAAGGGAAACAAAAAAAGTAATTCCCAAAGCAGTAATTAAACATAAGATAGCCAAGAAGAGACGATGTTTTATCAATAATTTTTCCATTGTTAGTAATTGAGATTTAGCTTTACCTTGAGTGTTAAGTATTAACCAGATAGAATGACATTTTGCTTAGACTTAGTTAAATATCCTCAGTAAATTGGCGTTGAAAGTTGCGATTATGACAACGCGGGATAGAAGATGTTTTGAGGCAACTTTACTTTTATTTGCATACTTGGATTCATTTGCGCTTTTCTATTTAACTTTTCTCTTTAACTTTAACCAAATATTCAATTTCCAGTCAGAATTCTTAATCTTGATCAAGATGGTTATATTTAGCCAGACTTGTATAATTTCGATCTTTATGTTATAAAATATGTCATTTATGCAACAGTGTTAACATATACCAATTTATCCTCCAGTGATAGAGGTTAACTGGTAGATTTATGTCTTCATTACTATAGGAGTCAGTTCCGAATCTATGACCAAAGCATCCTCACGGTTTAAATTCCTTCGTTATTTGGTTTTGTGTGTTGGGTTTGTAGCTAGTCCTACTAGCGTTATAGCTCAAGTAGCTATGCTACAACCCAATGAGTTAAATGATTTACCCGATTCTGGTTTAGAACCAGTAGAAATTCAGAAACTTGACAACAGCGATCGCACACATCCTCAATCCAGAGAACTTACCTTTCAATTTCTTGTCCCCGACAACACTGAATCAACCGATATAGGTACAGCCATAGCTACTAAAACTGACAGCGAAGATGACTCCTTTACTGTTCAGAGCAACACTGATCGGCAGATAATCAGTAAAAATAAAAAGAGTAAGAAATCTAATAAAAAGAGTAAGAAGTCTAATAAAAAAAGTGGGCAATTTAATCAAAAGACTAAGAAATTTAAAAAGGGTAAGAAATTTAAGAAATACTGTGGTCAATTCTTTGAAGGCAAAGTTATCAAAGGTTCAGAGTTTACCGCCACAGGTAATTTCAGTTCTGCGACATTAATTCAAGTTTTTGATAACGAAGCAGCTTATCTATCCGGGTCTTCAGCAGTACAAACCATCGAGTATTCAACTACCTCTAATCAAGTCATTTCCTCTGGCGATCAAATTGGTAGTTTGACCGTCAAGACAACCCAGACAAATAAGCTAACCTTCCAATATCTTTCTACAACCGATACTAACTATACCGATATAGTCTTGTCCAATAAACAAGGCTATGGGGCTGTGACCGGCATTGTAGATGCAGATGGCGAATCTTACATTGTTGTATCCGATGGTAGACGAGGTAAAAAGTGCAAGAAGTTCAAACGTGTTAAACAATGTAAAAAAGGATCTAACGTCTTCACTCAGGGAAATATCACTGGTGGGGGCAAATTTATCGAAACCGTTGATTGCAGTTCTGACAAACTTGTTCAAATTTTCAATGACGCGCCAGATTACATTTTTACAGATGTGAGAAAGAGCTACTGGGCCAGTCGTTTTATTTATCGTCTATCTTCCCTACAAATTATTCAAGGCTTTCCAGATGGAGATTTCCAACCGGAAACAGGCATCACCCACGCACAGTTTGCCACAATTATCAGTAAGGCATTCAACGTCCGTAGAATCAGACAAGCCACCGTTATTGAAAACATTTCCAGGGACTACTGGGCTTATGGTAACTTGCAGACAGCTTATTCAATGGGCTTTATTGATGTCAGCAGTACAACTTTTAATGTAGAACAACAACTTACAAAACTAAATGTGTTAACTTCAATTGCCAGAGGACTGGGATATACTCAAGTCACATCTGCCAAGAGTATTGACGAGATACTAAGTGTCTTTAGCGATGCAGATAGCATTCCTGCTGACGATCGCGTTTACATTGCAGCCTTAGTGGAAAAGGGCATCCTGGTAAACTACCCGAACGTCAACACCCTAAATCTTAACCAAATCATTTCCCGTGCCGAAACCTGCGCCTTGGTGCATCAAGCCCTAGTAGGTCTTGAAAAGTTAGAGAGCATTAGTTCCAACTACATCGCTCAGTAAACTAGAAATTCAGGACTAACCAAGCTTTTGATAATCAGGACGATCAGGGAAACTTAATACGTCCTGTTTTTTTCTATTTAAATAAAATCATCATCTATGTCTAATTTCTCAATTCAGGTTTATAAAAATCTCAATTCAAATAAACCACCAGAAATTAGTTTACCCCCTCATTTACCCCAGTCCGATTTAACTAATCCGACACTAATTAATATTGCCAAAGATTTGTTTACAGAAAATGGTGTACTTCTGATTCAAAATCTTTTTTCCCAAGACTTGATTACTCAACTAAATCAATCATTTTTTGAACAGTATAACAGCTACTTTGAAGATCAAGATCACACCGATGCCTTAGAAGTCGGTGTCAAACGAAAAATGGTGACAGTGAAGTTCCAAACTCCCTTTAATCATCCAGACCTTTATGGCAATCCTTTGTTGATCCACTTAATTGAGGGTTTACTAGGAAAAGATTTTGTTTTAGGGAGTTTTGGCGCAGTTATCGCCCTTCCCGGTGCGGAGGAACAACATATTCACCAAGATCATCCAGCACTATTTGAAGATGAGGCTTTAAATATTCAACTGCCTAGTTTTGCTATCACAGTTGTTGTCCCTCTGATTGATTTAACACCAGCTACAGGATCTACCCAAGTTTGGAAAGGTAGCCATCGTCTGTCTTCAACAGCAGAATTAGAAAATAAAAATTTATCCGTTCCGTTTGTGTCAACTGGATCTTGTTACTTGATGGACTATCAATTGTGGCATGGGGGAACGCCGAATATTTCCCATCAAGTACGACCGATTTTATACATTGTTTATTATCGTTCCTGGTTTCAAGAGACGGTTAATTATGAACAACAACTCCGGGTTTCCATCACCCAAAATGAATATCAAAAAATACCAGAAAACTATCAGTTTCTCTTTGCCAGAACCCAGGATTTGTTAAAATTTAGTCACTTCCTTAGTCTTCAGGAAAATTCCCAGCTGCCAGCCAATACCAGTGATGATCAATTAACGGCATCGGCACAAGTTGACAAACTGAGCAAACTGGCCAAACTGGCTTTAAGTGAATATGGGATGGAACACGCTGGACTAGAATTGATTTCCCACGGAGAAAACACGGTTTTTGCCGTTGATGTTGCCAAGGGATTAATTGAGCAGGAAAACAGCCGCTATTCATCTTCTCGCTTTATTTTCAGAATTCACCGCCCTAACTACCTGCCCATTTCTGCCATTACCTCAGAATTGTCCTGGTTAAAATACTTGAGTCAAGAAGCAAACCTACCTGTTCCTGAACCAATACCCACATTAGAAGGAAGACTTTGTACCTGGGGGAAATTTCAAGGATTACCCGAACCCCGCGTCTGCTCCCTAACTCGCTGGCTGAATGGCGATTCAATTTTGTCCGAGGAGACGACACAAGAATCACAACTTCTACAAATTCAGTCCGTCGGTCGTCTATTAGGGCAATTACATGATCATGCCGAGCATTGGCCTATACCAGAAAAATTTACTAGACCGCGCTGGGACTGGAATGGTTTATTCGGAGACATGGCTGGCTACAGTAACGATGGCTTACGTGTTTGGGAATTGACCCCCCAACCCTATAGAAACCTCTTTGCCAGAGTTAGCCGACAGTTTCAAGAAATGGTTGTTTTACTCAAAGAAGATTCCAGTCAATTTGGTGTAATTCATGGTGATTTTTGGGCGGGAAATATTCTGATTAATCAGGATCAAATAGGTATTATTGACTTCGCTGATTGTGGTTTTGGGTATTGGGTTTATGATCTAGCTCGATTCTTAAATGATTACATATCAGAGCCAGACTTCCTACTCTATTTAGATCAGCTATTAAATGGATATAGTCAGATTAGACCTTTACCAGAGGCGAGTTTAGCCCAGATCATCGGTTTTATTACGGCTCAATATGCAGCCTATGGACTTTGGCAAGTGAACCGAGCGCAAGATCATCCTTCTTTCCGTGCCACTTTAGAGGTAGAACTGGAAGAAACGGCTGCGGGAATTGAGCAGTTGATGTCATTTATCTAATCATGAACATCATGAACATGGATGTGTTCAAATCAATCCTAAGTGTTTGAGCAAGGGTAAACGCAACTCTTGAAATTGTTGAATCTGCTCTCTTAGTTCCGCCTGATTTGCCTCTGGAGACTCCAGCGGTTTACCATCTTTAATCAACCTTTCTCCTTGAACTTGCAGAAGATTCCAGATAAATTGCACCGGATCTCCTGGACGCAAATGAGCCAACAACATCAGTTGTTCCGAGCGATTCATATCAATTCCACTTCCTGTCATCGGTGAGGCCAGAATTTGAGTATCAGCCCCAAATCTAGCTCGTTTGAGAACAGCGGTATTAAACTGAGCAACAGATTCTTTTCGTTCTGCTTCACCCTCTTGAGACAACGCAGGAACGGCACTATAATTAGTGATCAATATTTTCAGTGCTTGCAAAATAGAGGCAAAATCCAGTTTGGTTAAAGCAGGTTGTTTCATCAGTTCCCTGAGAGTCTGGGGACGTTCTGCCAGAGATGCAATCAGAGGCTGATAAATTTTTTCATCTAGTCTAATCATCCGACCAACTAGGTCAATTTCATATTCAATATCTTCTGGATCAACAACTAGAGCAAAACGAAAATTACTCAGTAACTCAACTTGTTCCAAAGCTGATAATTTAATTGGCCCTTTGATATAAATATCCCTACGAAATCGAGTATTAAATAAAAAGTCTCGCATCGTTTGCCGCAAGGTTATATCTGTCGTTTCTGCTAATAAATTTAATTGATCTTGATCTAATTTTAAATCATGGAATTGATCATCAATATCTGCTGAGGTGGCAAAGGTGAGTTTAGCCTCAGCTAGTTGTTTCGCTACTTCAAAATGGTATAGAGGTCGCCAATTATCATTAAAATATTCATGGGCAAGGTAATTTCGGGAATCTTCTTGCATCTCTGCTAAATCTTGTTTAACCAGAGGATTTTCTAGGAAATATCTAGCTTTAAGTTTTTGGAGATGGTTGGCAAACTCCAGCCCTTTTTCTACCTTCTGAATACTGGAATCATGAGAACCACCTGCATACTGAACCATTAGTTCCCTCAGTGGCATGATTGCTGACCAACCTGGTAATGTATTATGGCTCAGATAAACAGCACCTCCAAACTTTAGTTTTTGTCGGAGTAAATCAACAACAGTGCGTTGGTTATCATCATTAATCCAGGAATACACCCCATGTAACGTAATGAAATCAAATTGAGGTGTATCTGCTGCCAGAAATTCTGCAAAATTCTGATCAGAAAAATGGACATTCTGGAGGTTTGCTGCATCAGCAAGACGCTGTGCTTCTGCGGCATGGGTTGGGTTAAAATCAACACCCCAGAATTGACTCTGGGGGTTGGCCGCTGCCAGCACATTTGTGGTGAAACCCTGACCACACCCTAATTCACAGTAAGTAATTTTATCTAGGGATGGAGGTAAAAACCTTGCATCTAGAAGGTTGAAAGCAAGGCTAATGGGTGATAGTTCTGGAAAGAAACTGTAATCATAGCTGACATCTGAAACGTAACCCTGAGTCCAATTTTCCATGTCTTGTATTAATCCTGATCAGTATATTGTCGGTAAAACGGTTTGAATATCGTATTCTTGCTAATTTAAACCCAAATTTCCCATCATCATAATCCAAGGCGAGTACGAACATTTAAGCTAGTAAAAGCCCCTCTTTGGGTAGAACCAATATTGAGTAGTATGGCTTTAACCCACGCAGTTATAATCAGTGCAGATGTGACTCTGTGGTTTATCAAAAAGCATAAAGTCAAACTACAAAACCGCCAAAACCTGCCCTACATCAACCAAAGTATTCGCACACAAAATACCCGAAGCAGCAACCGCAGGAACACCTATACCCGGTAAAGTGCTATCTCCCACCCGATACAAACCCTTAATTGGTGTATACATACTTGGGAACATACCCTTGCCCGCAGCAATAGCAGGGCCATAGGTACCCCGATAACGTCGTAAGTAACTAGCATGGGTTAAAGGAGTACCAATTAACTCCAACACCACCCGCTCCCGCACATCAGGGATAACACGTTCTAATCCTCGGTATAAATTTTGTGCTTTTTCCCGCTTCCGATTTTCATAACTATCATTGCGTTCCCATCCCGTAAAAGTTTCTAAAGTGTAAGCATGAACTACATGATGTCCTGGTGGTGCTAAAGACTTATCCCACACGGTAGGAATGGAAATCATGCAAGTATTTCCAGGAATAGTAATATCTTTATTTCCATCATGAACTACCACGTGATGACCTGTTAAATTCTGCAAACCATCAGCTTTAATCCCTAAGTGTAAGTGCGTAAAACTTTCTACTGCTGGAGTATCTAAAGCTGCTTGGCAATAACCAGCGGGTAAATCTTCAGGATGTAGTAAATCATGATAAGTATTCCAAAGGGTAGCATTAGAAATGACTATAGGTGCTTTTAAATTATCACCATTCCGTAATTTCACACCTACGGCTTTACCAGCTTCTACTAAAATTTGCTTAACATGAACACCTAAACGCAACTCACCACCAAAATTCTGCAAACCTCGTATCAAAGCATCAACAATCGTCTTACTACCACCTACGGGATATTCCACCCCAGCGCGGGAGCGTTCACCAAGCATAAAAGCTACTTCAGGAGCAATAGTACCTTCTGCCTTTAAACCAGATAATAAAAAGCATTCTAGGTCAATTAGTCGCCTTATCCAAGCATCTTTGATAGTAGCATCCATGACACTACCCACAGAACTTTGCACAAGAGGTAAATTGAACAGCATTTTTCCCAGAGATAGTAAATAACGCTGTAATAACAGGGGGATAACTTGCCAGTCTGACCGCAGTGCTAAAGTAGGAATACCTTTCATTGCGTCGTAAAGTCCCAACAAACGCTGTTCAAATCGTTGAAATTCCTTAGCACCTTCGGGTGTAAATTTATTTAATTCCTGACGGTAACGTTCTGCATTGCTATAAACTGCAAAAGTACCTTCAGGAAAGTGATAATGTCCTAAAGGATCGTAAGGTATAACTGGGAGAGTTTCACCAAGAACATCAAGAATTTGTTTGAGGGGGTTTAAACTTTGAGAACCAGTTAAACCACAATAAAAGGAGGGTCCAGAATCAAATTCAAAACCGCGTCTTTTAAAACTGTGTGCTGCACCACCAGGAATAGTATGACTTTCACAAACTAAAACCCGTTTTCCATAACGTGCGAGTAAAGCAGCAGCAGATAAACCACCAATACCACTACCAATTACAATAACATCAGGATTTTGCATATTAGTCATTAGTTATTAGTCTTTAGTTAATTAATCAATATACACCAATGACCAATCACAAATCACAAATCACCAATTACCAATCACCTAAAGAAGAACCATTAATTAAACTCAGAGGTATTTCTAAAACTTTTGGTAAAAACAAGGTTTTAGATAATATTGACTTGGACATTTATAAGGGAGAAGCAGTAGGAATTATTGGCCCGTCGGGAACTGGTAAATCAACGATTTTAAGAATTATAGCTGGTTTATTAGAACCAGATGAAGGAGAAATTTATATCCAGGAAGAAAAACGAGATGGTTTAATAGAAGATGCTAATGATCCTGTAGGAATTGGTATGGTATTTCAACAAGCGGCCCTATTTGATTCTTTGAATGTAGATGAAAATGTTGGTTTTTCATTATACCAGAATACGAAATTAGGGCGATCGCGTATTCAAGAATTAGTGAGGGAAAAATTAGCAATGGTAGGGTTATCAGATATTGGTCATCTTTTACCATCAGAATTGTCAGGAGGGATGAAAAAACGGGTCAGTTTTGCTCGTGCAATTATGTCTAATCCCGAAAAACCCGAAGACAGTCCAGAGGTTTTATTATACGATGAACCTACAGCAGGACTTGATCCTATAGCTTCAACAGTAATTGAGGATTTAATCCGTAGTTTACAATGTCAACAAGGTGTATGTAGTACCTACTGCATTGTTACCCACCAAGATAGTACCATTCGTCGTACAGCAGATAGATTAGTATTTCTTTATCAAGGCAAGGTAAAATGGCAAGGTAAAATAAGTGAAGTAGACAACACGGAAAACTCTCATATCAGGCAATTTATGAGCGGAAGTGTACAAGGTCCAATTCAAGTAGCTAGTTGATTATAATATATATCAAAATCTAGAAATTTCAGATGACGAATTATTCAGGGTTATTCTTATGGAGAGAAATAAAATGCGGGATCTAATTGGTGGATTTACTTCTAAACGAACTCTCAAAGAAGGAATGGTAGGATTATTAATTCTCTTGGGTGTGGGAGCATTTGGGGGAGTTTTTATGTGGTTAAATGGAATTAGTGCTGGAGGTAAGTCTTATCGGGCTGTAGTTGAGTTTGCTAATGCTGGAGGAATGCAAAAAGGCTCTCCGGTTCGTTATCGCGGTGTAAAAGTAGGTAGTATTTCTAAAATTACCACTGGTGCCAATGCGATTGAAGTAGAATTGCAAATTAATGATCCTAATCTAAAAATACCTGCTAATTCGACAATTGAAGCTAATCAAAGTGGATTAATTAATGAAAGTATTATTGATATTGTTCCCCCAGCTAATTCAGAAATTTCTCAAGATATTCCTGGCCCATTAGATAAAGATTGTAATCCCGGTTTAATTATTTGTAATGAGTCCAGCAAATTAAAAGGTGTAATTGGAATTAGTGTTGATGAATTACTAAGAGAGTCATATAAGTTTACGGCTCAATATAATAATAAAGAATTTTATGAAAATGTTAATCGCCTATTAGTAACATCCTCTAGTGCAGCTACTAATGTCGCTAATCTCACGAAAGAATTACAAACTATCAGCAAAAGTTTTAATGATCAGATAGGAACATTTTCTAATACTGCGGTAACACTGCAAAAGTCTACTAATGAATTGACAGCAACTACTACAAAAACCGCAAGTCAACTAAGTGCAACTGCCAGTGATTTTAGTGTCACAGCACAACAAGCTGGTAAGTTACTCACTAACTTAGATGAATTATTAGTTGATAATCGTTCTGCTTTGGTTGGTGCTTTAAATAATATTACTGCAACCAGTAACCAATTAAGGCAAACAGTTAGTAGTTTATCTCCTGCGGTTGATCGTTTTACTGATGGAGAACTAATCAAAAATTTAGAACTTCTTTCGGCTAATGCAGCAGAAGCTTCTGTTAATTTAAAAGATGCTTCTCAAACTCTTAATGATCCGAAAAATATTGTACTTTTACAACAAACTCTAGATGCTGCCAGGGGAACTTTTGAAAACACCCAAAAAATTACGGCTGACTTAGATGAATTAACAGGTGATCCTAAATTTCGTCAAAACTTGCTGCAATTGGTAAATGGTTTGAGTAAGTTGGTTTCTTCTACAAAAGATGTACAGGAACAAACTAAGGTAGCGATGACTTTAGACTCTCTCAAAGCCTCTGTCAATCAGAAACAAGCAGTTATCGCACCTCCACCCACTCCCACCCTGAAAGCGAGAAATATCATCCCTGAACCAACAGACTTCACACTTAACCTAGATGTAAAAGATGTAAAAGAGGTGGAGAAGCCAAAAAAAGTAGTAATTTCCACCCCACCAGCAACATCTGAGTCATTAACACCCAGAGAAATTCCTACACCATCTTCCCAAGAGCAGTTATTACAGAAATTAAGGGAGTATAAGGAATTAGGTGACAGGTGACAGGTGACAGGTGACAGGTGACAGGTGACAGGTGACAGGTGACAGGGGAAGATGGCCAATTGGCAATGCCCAATGACCAAATTAATTCCAATCTTCCTCTTCTTTTTTGCCGCGACTTTTGTAAATACCGCCGACTTGGTGTATGGCGCGGGTTTTGGTAAAAAGTTCTTCTTCCGTTAAACCCCAGCGTTGCAAAACTTGATCAAGGTTGCTTTGAATGTCCCGCGCACCTGGAAAACCTTGATATCTAATTTTTAGCCTAGCTAATTCAGCTAAATTGTAATCTGTTGGCTCTTGAGAGAGTAAAATATCAATAAGGGGGCGATCGCGGTTGTAAAGAGGATGCTGTTGATCCTTACTTGCAGAAGATTCTGTCATAATTATTACCAATGAGAGGATTTGCAATGCAGCCAAAAAAAGCTAAACAGTATCTAAAAACAGCCGTAATTGGCTGATGACGGCAACTACACCTGAGCCAATACGGCTCTCACTACTGTCATTTCATTTTAAATAAAGATACATTGTCTTTAAGAAAATACAAGAAACTTTAGATGAGGGTGAAATTTAATATCACCCAAAGTCCAAGCAGCAAGGGAGCAAGAACCCGCTATGTTTGAACACTTCACGTCCGAAGCCATTAGGGTAATCATGTTAGCTCAGGAGGAAGCACGCCGACTGGGACACAACTTTGTAGGAACGGAGCAAATTCTCCTGGGTTTGATGGGAGAAGGAACTGGGGTTGCTGCCAAGGTGCTGGCTGAGTTGGGTGTTACTCTCAAAGATGCGCGTCGGGAAGTAGAAAAAATTATTGGTCGGGGTTCTGGTTTTGTGCCACCGGAAATTCCTTTTACACCAAAAGTAAAAAGTCTATTTGAGCAGTCCTTTAGAGAAGCTCATAGTCTTGGACACAACTACATAAACACTGAACATTTATTGTTAGGTTTAACTGAGGCTGGGGAAGGAGTCGCCGCCAAAGTATTGCAAAATCTGGGAGTTGACTTACAGACTATCCGCGCTGCGGTGATGAGTTTGTTAGGTGAAGACACTACGGTTTTTGCGGGGGGTGGAAGTACCAGACGTAACCAGAACCCCAGTATAGAAGAATTTGGTAGAAATCTGACTAAACTGGCGCAAGAAGGAAAACTAGACCCTGTAGTTGGTCGTCAGAAAGAAATTGAGCGCACAGTGCAAATTCTTGGTCGCCGGACAAAGAATAACCCTGTTTTAATTGGAGAACCGGGAGTTGGGAAAACTGCAATTGCCGAAGGTTTAGCCCAACGCATCGTTAATCAAGATGTACCAGAAGTTCTCCTGAAAAAACAAGTCATCAGCCTAGACATGGGTTCAGTCGTGTCCGGTACACGCTTCCGGGGCGACTTTGAGGAACGCCTGAAAAAAATCATGGATGAGGTGCGTACTGATGGCAATATCATCCTGGTAATTGATGAAATTCATACCCTTGTCGGTGCGGGTGGCACAGAAGGCGGCTTAGATGCCGCAAATATCCTCAAACCGGCTTTAGCTAGGGGTGAACTGCAATGTATTGGTGCAACCACCTTAGATGAGTACCGCCAATATATTGAACGGGATGCAGCTTTGGAACGGCGTTTTCAACCTATTTTGGTAGGAGAACCATCGGTAGCAGAAACTATTGATATTCTCTATGGTTTACGGGGTGCTTATGAACAACATCATAAAGTTACCATTACCGATGAAGCAGTGATGGCCGCCGCAGAGTTATCAGATAGATATATTAGCGATCGCTTCCTACCCGATAAGGCCATAGACTTAATTGATGAAGCTGGTTCTCGTGTGCGTTTACGTCACTCCCGCATCATCAACAACAAAGAACTAAAACTGCAACTGAAAAACGTCAGCAAAGACAAAGGCGACGCTATCAGACTGCAAGACTTTGGTAAAGCCAGTAAACTCCGTCAAGAAGAAATAGAACTGCAAACCAAACTTGACGCAGAAGAAAACCTGCAAACTCTGAATATTCCTAACGTTGACGAAGAGGACATTGCCGAAATCGTCGCTTCCTGGACAGGAGTACCAGTTAATAAACTAACTGAATCAGAATCTGAACTACTTCTGCATTTGGAAGATACCCTACACAAACGCTTAATTGGTCAGGAACAAGCAGTTGTAGCAGTTTCTCGCGCTATTCGTCGCGCCCGTGTAGGCTTAAAAGACCCCGACCGTCCCATTGCCAGTTTTGTCTTCTCTGGGCCAACTGGGGTAGGGAAAACCGAATTAGCTAAATCATTAGCGGCTTACTTTTTCGGATCTGAAGAGTCCATGATTCGTTTAGATATGTCCGAATACATGGAAAGCCATAATGTTTCCAAACTTATCGGTTCACCGCCAGGTTTTGTCGGCTACGAAGAAGGTGGACAACTTACCGAAGCAGTACGGCGCAAACCCTACACAGTGTTACTTTTCGACGAAATCGAAAAAGCGCACCCCGATGTATTCAATATGATGCTACAAATCCTAGATGATGGGCATCTTACTGACTCAAAAGGTCGGAAAGTAGACTTCAGAAACACCTTAATTATCTTGACATCTAATATTGGTTCTAAGGTAATTGAAAAAGGTGGTATGAGTTTAGGTTTTGAATTTGATAATCAAGCAGATGCGAGTTATCACCGTATTCGTAACTTGGTAAATGAAGAACTGAAAAATTACTTCCGTCCAGAATTCCTCAACCGTCTTGATGATATTATCGTCTTCACTCAGTTGAATAAGGAAGAAGTCAAGCAAATTTCTGAGATTATGCTCAAAGAAGTTGCTAAACGCTTGACTGAAAAAGGAATTAAACTGCAAGTCACAGAAGCCTTTAAGGAACTGGTAGTCAGAGAAGGATATGACCCCAGTTACGGTGCTAGACCTTTACGCAGAGCCATTATGCGCCTGTTAGAGGACTCTTTAGCTGAGGCGATTTTATCTAGTCATATTCTTGATGGTGATACAGCCATTATTGATGTAGATGATGATGGCCAGGTGAAAGTGAGAACAACAGAAAACCGAGAGTTATTAACTGTTAGTTAAAGCTGGTTAATTAGAAGTTAATTTTGAATTTTGGTAAGGGTGAAAGGTGAAAAACCGGAAACCCTTATTTTTTTTATTAGGTGACAGAATTGAGAGTTTGTTTGTGTTATGGGCTTTATAATTGGCTTATTTCCTAACTATGTGCTTTTAATCTAAAATCTAGTATAAAGCCAGAACTAAAGGAAGACTTTTCTCAACAAGTGAAATTTATAAGCCTACCAACATTATGAATTCTAAACTGATTGATAAAGTTATTCATTTAACAAAACAAATTCACTTGAATGAGCCAGAAGATGGTCATGCACTAGTTGAAAAATTTATGACTGGGAAACGTCCTATTTTGGGATTTGGAATGGAGTGGTGGATAACTCATCGTGTCTTTGAATGTTGTGAAGATATTGCAGATATAGCCATATCTTTTGACCCTCAGCTTGAAGGAGGCGACAAAGAGTCTTTTTCAAAGATAATTAGAGAAACATTGCGAGAAAATGCTATTAACCCAAAGCTTTTTACCGATGAAGGTCTTTTTTTTAAAACAGCTAGTACCCTTTTTGAAGCCAGAGCAATTGAAAATCCGAAAGAATTTGCGTCTCATTTATGGAATGAAATCCATAGCAATTTAGCAAATTCGCTAGTTAAATGGCTAACTATGTACCCACTGCCTTTGGTTAAAACTGATTCATTTATTCTTGGATTCGATAATTTAACTCTTCTTAGAGCTAATGATGAACAGCAATGGAAAAAACTTTCTGAAAATTACGATGAATCACAATACTGGATGCCTACCACTGGAACTTGGACAAATGGAATAAGTAACCATACCAATAAGGACTTCTTATTTTCACAAACTTGGTTGGTTTGCGAAGCATCAGGAACAGCATCTGGTGCTAGAAGTCTTGCAGGGGATAATATGCGTACTTTCATTGCTATTCTTTGCTCTTATTTAGATGATAAAATGCCTAATCTCCTGACTAAGAGTGGAGCGGAGATAACTTCCTATTCAATCCAATTTCCAGATGATGCAAGTAGAGCAGGATGCGGCTCTATAAGTGCAGGAATAGGTAATCTATTTCCACCTTTATTGGTTGACAATTGTCTTCATATATCACCAGATATATTATCTAAAATACAAAGTTGGTATGAGTTAAGGTCTAATGCTTCAGATTTGGCTGCACAACGAGCGACTACGGCAGCCCATTTTATTCACTACGGAATTATTTCTAATGAACTAGAGCGTTTTATTCACTTCTTTATTGCCTTAGATGCTCTTTTTGGTGAACATAAAAACGTTGAGAAAAATCTGAAGGAAGGTATTAGAAAAACTTTTCCAGGTCACATAGACTGGGAGGAACGTACAGATAAACTTTTTAAACTTCGGAACGAACTTGTACATGGTGGAATCAGTAGTATCAAAAGGTGGGATGATTTAGATCATTATCGAAAGCATTTTAAGTCTCATCCTATGAAAGATATACAAACTGCGGCTATGACCGCATTAAGATTCTACTTCAGTAACCAAATTTTTGAGCATCTTTTTGGAAAATATTAGATTCGTAGGTTGGGTTAAGGCACGAAACCCAACAAATGCGTTAAATTCGTTGGGTTTTGCTCCGCTCAACCCAACCTACAAAAAAATGGCGAAGGTATTGTTAAATAAACTTGATTTTTGCCAGCAGATTTTCTCCATAATTCGGAGATATTAATCATCTCTTCCCTAGCTTCCAATTTTCACCCCCAGGTAACTGAGTTAAATAATCATCAATCACTGCTGGTAATTCCTTCACTGAATAACTATATATCAAGTTTAACAAACTTTGAGATTGATTGATTATCTCCAATTTATCTACCATCTCTGTTAATTGAAATGGACTGTAAATACCATTCATTACTTCATCACTTGCTTCCCGAATAGCTTCCTCAAATTCATCTTCTAACATTGATTGCCACTCGTCTATTTTGACGTAATAAGATTTTTTATTATCTTGCAAATTTATTTTCTTAATTTCTCTAATTGAACTGCGTATTGAATTTGCCCAAGAATTAGTTAACCTTTTTTCTATCTGATTTTTAATTAAATGAATTATTAATCTCAATAAAAAAGATTGAATATTCCTGAAAATCGCCTGTCTACCCATTCCCTCTAATTCATCTACAATAGCTAAAGCATCACTATAACGTTGTTCTAAAATACTATTTTTGAGATCTATTAATTCCTGTGTCATTGCTTTGTTAACCTCACAGTAACAATATTTTTTAAAACTAACATAGTATTATACAAATATCAATTTTACCTTTTTAGCTTCACCTTCTTCCAGAATTTCTTGGTATAAGTAGTCGTGCAAAATAAATTTTATATTTGGGAGAGGGAACAGGGAACAGGGAACAGCTAAGGAATACAGACGTTTTTGTTTTCACTCAATATGTTAAATTAATTTTGCTTGGGTACTTATCACAGATTCTCGCATAATTTCACTCCTGAAAATCTTCTTGATGACATCTTTTTCTAACACAAGACCGGCTAAAACGGCACTAGCAGCAGCAATATTACTTTGTGTCCTTCTATCTGTAATTGCTACTACTACTTCTCCTACTTGGTTTAATACTATTTTAGGATCTTTTGTTTGACTTAACACGGCAAAAGGTAATAAACCGGGAACTGTCATAAACTGTTCTGTTGGTTGTTCCCATAGTCTGATTATCTCAAATTCATGATGAGTATTTGTGAGCCTAAAACTATTTTCATATACTAAATCAGAACCAGTTTTTCGCAAGTAAATTACCACTTGACGCATTTCTTTTTTAGGAAACCGACGATATACCCTGACTCGATAATCTAACATTCTAAAAGGCATATCATCATCGGTATCGGTTTGAAATTCTGTATGTAGCACTAATTCATTTGATTGTAATAATATCAATGAATCGGCTCTAATTGGTTCGCTAGAAAGTTCTGTAGGACTCAGTTGTGTTAATTTTATGGGTGAACCTAGTAACCATCTGGCTAAGTCATCTTTGTGATTTTCGGCTATGAATTTACAAATGTTGTCATACATAATAACTGTGAAAGGTTACTTAAATTTGAGCGAATTTAGATCCCCGACTGCTTGGATAAATTATCATTATTTACCCAAGATTAATTAAGAAGTAAGGGATCTGCTACTTTTTGCTTTTTTAGTACAAATCTACTATACAAAGATCAAGTTAAGATTAAGGAGACTTTACACTTCTTAACTCTTAAAGATATGGCGCGAGATTTACGGGGATTTATTAAAATTCTGGAAGAAAGAGGACAATTAAAGCGAATTTCTGCTTTAGTGGACTCAGATATGGAAATTGCCGAAATTTCCAACCGGATGCTACAACAAGGTGGTCCCGGTTTAATCTTTGAAAATGTTAAAGGTGCGTCTTTTCCCGTTGCAGTTAATTTAATGGGGACTGTAGAAAGGATATGCTGGGCAATGAATATGGAAAAACCAGAGGAGTTGGAAACTCTGGGTAAAAAGTTAAGTATGCTTCAGCAACCCAAACCCCCAAAAAAGATTTCCCAAGCGGTGGATTTTGGTAAGGTGCTGTTTGATGTTGTCAAAGCCAAACCAGGAAGAGATTTTTTCCCCGCTTGTCAACAGGTGGTTGTGCAAGGGGATGATTTAGATTTAAACAAGTTACCTTTAATACGTCCTTATCCGGGAGATGCCGGAAAGATAATTACGCTAGGATTGGTAATTACAAGGGATTGTGAGACAGGAACGCCGAATGTGGGTGTGTATCGTCTACAACTGCAATCTCAAAACACCATGACCGTACATTGGTTATCGGTGCGGGGGGGTGCGAGACATTTACGGAAAGCGGCAGAACGTGGTAAGAAGTTAGAAGTGGCGATCGCCTTGGGTGTTGATCCTTTAATCATTATGGCAGCAGCCACACCCATTCCTGTAGATTTATCAGAATGGTTATTTGCCGGGCTGTATGGCGGTTCTGGGGTACAATTAGCCAAGTGTAAAACAGTAGATTTAGAAGTACCCGCCGACTCAGAATTTGTTTTAGAAGGGACAATTACCCCAGGGGAAGTTTTACCCGATGGGCCCTTTGGTGATCACATGGGATATTATGGCGGTGTGGAAGATTCGCCTTTGGTGCGGTTTCAGTGTATGACTCACCGCAAAGATCCGATTTATCTTACCACATTTAGCGGTCGTCCCCCCAAAGAAGAGGCAATGATGGCGATCGCCTTGAATCGGATTTACACACCTATTTTACGGCAACAAGTATCAGAAATAGTTGACTTTTTCCTACCAATGGAAGCATTAAGTTACAAAGCGGCAATTATTTCCATTGATAAAGCCTATCCTGGACAAGCAAGACGAGCAGCTTTAGCTTTCTGGAGTGCCTTACCTCAATTCACCTATACAAAATTTGTGATAGTTGTGGATAAAGATATCAATATTCGTGATCCGCGTCAAGTTGTGTGGGCAATTAGTTCTAAAGTTGACCCAAATAGAGATGTTTTCATATTACCAAATACCCCCTTTGACACCTTAGATTTTGCTAGTGAAAAATTAGGTTTAGGGGGAAGAATGGGTATAGATGCAACCACAAAAATCCCCCCAGAGACCGAACATGAATGGGGTGAACCTTTAGAGTCAGATCCTGATGTTGCTGCAATGGTAGATAGACGTTGGCAAGAATACGGTTTAGGGGATTTAAAGTTAGGAGAAGTTGACCCTAATTTGTTTGGGTATGATATGAAATAAAAGGAGTCAGGTGACAGGAGTTAGGAGTTAGGAGTTAGGAGTTAGGAGAATTTCTGGATCAAGAGTTAATTTCACCCCTTCACCCCCTCTCCCACTCACCCCTTCACCCCCTCTCCCACTCACCCTATCTTCTTTTGATCATCCTGGCATCCCAAGTATAGATGCCAATTTGATTAGGGACTCTGGTAAACCTACCAATGCGATGACCTCTAGATAATTCATTGAGAACTTTATTTTTTACCTCTCTGATTTCCTGATCATCAAGTTCTCCATAAATACCAGTAATGATGTCATTGACACCAAAAATTCTACCCCGATGTTGCTCTAAAAAAGAGGTAAGAGCATCAATTAAAAATTGACCCTCAAATTGTTTGAGCATTGGTAATTCTGGAGATTTTGATGTCATGATTTGCTTCTTTCTTCTGGTTTTACCAAGAGAAGATGAGCCATTTTGATGACTAGGATCTAACAGACTTAAAGCCAAAGTATAACAACCTGGTTCATTGGGAATAGCTGACCAATAACCCCTTTCTCTACCTTGGGTAAGAGAAGATTGTACCCTACCTTTAACAATTTTAAAAGTAGTTGATTCTAAATCACCATAGAGCGATCGCACAATAAAATCTATATGGCAAACCGTCCCTGCATATTCGTGTAAGAGAATTCTTAAAGCTTCCATTCGAGTCATAGATTTATACTCAGGAAGCATAGGAACTTCTACACCCTTGATAAAGTGATCGTAACTATCTAAAGGCTGATTTTTTAGATGAGTAGTTTCTGATTTTGTAGCTACTGAATTTAAATCATTTACTTCCCATTGATCAGAGTGAGACATTTCTGAATCTATAGAGTCTAAATCAGATCCATCATCTGATGACAGAAATAAACGTGAACTCGGTTGATCAGCTGTTTCTAATTGTGAAATTGGTTGAGAATCATCAGGATAAGACCAGGGAGACAATAAAGCTTCCACATGATCTAATTGCGATCGCGCTTCTATAAATAGCCGTTGATACTCTTGAGTCAGACTCGTATAGTAGTCTCGTAATTCCAACAACGGCCTAATAAATACCTCTGAAGGAGGTTGTAATTGTTCTTTGGTATTCATGTTACTTCAATCAACCTAAATTAATATCGCTTTGGTAATTCATGACACGAGGTTTGGCTTTTCTAGATGCCTGAACTGATTTTTTAGGAGGTTGAGGAGGTCGGCAACTTTCACAATATAAAGGTCTAGGACCAAAGGTTTCTCTTTTTGTCGCCTGATTACATTCTTTACAGACAAAATTAAAAATACGAGTGTGAATCTGTCTTTTATGCGCTCTGACAGTATATTCTCTCACATCAATGATTTTGGTAGCCATAATTAAGAATTGTCAGTTTCTGTACTCTTAATATAGCTATTCAAGCAAACAAAACTATTTCAGTGTGTGTTTTATTGTAAGTTTTCTTCAAATCCTTAAAATAAACCCCAGCATAGGATACAAATTTTTATTGTGACTTAATTATCCAAAATCAGCAGCACAGCCTGATTAACCCATGGTTTCTCCTCTTTCCTATGATTGATATTGAATATTTCATTTCAGTATTTCTAGTTGTTCTATGCTCTCTACTGATCATCTGGATAACTTGATAGAAATTAGATAGAAATAGATATAAAAATCATCCTACTTATGGAATAAATGAAAACATTAAATCATTCATGGGTTGTAATTTATAATTCTGGATTAATTTTTGTGGTTGTCATAAATCCCCGACTTCTATAAAAAGTCGAGGATATAGAAGAATTAGCTTTCTACAAAATCAGCATCAATTACATCTTCACTCTGACTGGTTTGAGGTTCTCCACTACTTCCGTTGGTACTTCCCGCTTGAGCGTAAACGGCACTGCCTACTTGCATTAGTAGCTGCTGTAACTCACCACTTAAAGATTTAATCTGGTTAAAATCGTCCTGGTTTATAGCTGAACGTAAATTGTTCACCAGTTTTTCAACTCTGCTTTTATTAGCAGCACTAACTTTATCACCTAACTCTCTGAGTTCTTTTTCTGCTTGATAAACTAAAGAATCAGCTAAATTCTTAGTATCAATTTGTTCCCGTCGTCTTGTATCTTCCTCTGCGTGAGCTTCAGCATCCTTCACCATTTTTTCTACATCTCGTTTATCCAAAGTAGAAGCACCAGTAATAGAAATTGACTGCTGTTTATTAGTGGCTTTATCTTTAGCATTAACCGACAAAATACCATTAGCATCAATGTCAAAAGTTACTTCAATTTGTGGTACACCTCTAGGTGCTGGAGGAATACCATCTAGACGAAAAGTACCCAGACTTTTATTATCTTGAGCTAACTCCCTTTCACCTTGTAAAACATGAATTTCTACATTACTTTGACCATCAGTAGCAGTAGAAAATATTTCTGATTTCTTCACAGGAATAGTTGTATTCCTAACAATAATTCTGGTCATCACACTACCAAGAGTTTCTACACCTAAAGATAAAGGTGTAACATCAAGTAGTAAAATATCTTTAACTTCACCAGATAAAACACCAGCTTGAATAGCTGCACCCACCGCAACAACTTCATCAGGATTGACACCTTGACAGGGTTCTTTACCTGTCATTCTTTTCACCAATTCTTGCACAGCGGGAATGCGAGTAGAACCACCAACTAAAACAATTTCATCAAGTTGAGCATTAGTTAATTTGGCATCTTGTAGAGCTTGTTTAACTGGTTGACGACAACGATCTAAAAGATCAGCGATCATTTCTTCAAACTTAGCCCTTGTTAATGTTATATCCAAGTGTTTTGGACCTGCTTGGGTAGCAGTAATAAAGGGCAAATTAATATTAGTTTGAGTGGCACTGGAAAGTTCAATTTTGGCTTTTTCTGCTGCTTCGGTTAGTCTTTGTAATGCCTGTTTATCCTTGCGTAAATCAATACCTTCATTATTTTCAAATTCATGAGCTAACCAATCAACAATTTTTTTATCAAAGTCATCACCACCCAAATGGGTATCACCACTGGTAGATTTAACTTCAAATACACCATCCCCAACTTCTAAAATAGAAACATCAAATGTACCACCCCCAAGGTCAAATACTAAGATAGTTTCATTTTGCTTTTTATCCAAACCATAGGCTAAAGCTGCTGCGGTTGGTTCGTTGATAATGCGGAGAACTTCTAAACCAGCAATTTTCCCTGCATCTTTAGTAGCTTGGCGTTGGGAATCGTTAAAATAAGCAGGAACAGTAATTACCGCTTTTGTAACTTTTTCCCCTAAATATTTACTCGCATCATCTACTAACTTTCTTAGCACTTGAGCAGAAATTTCTTCTGGTGCAAATTGCTGATTGACTGCGGGACATTTAAGTTTTACATTACCATTACTATCGCGGATATTTCTATAGGAAACTTCTGTGGCTTCATGGGTTATTTCTGCATATTTACGACCAATAAACCGTTTGACTGAATAAAATGTATTTTCTGGATTCATTACCGCTTGACGACGGGCAATTTGACCTACCAAACGTTCACCAGTTTTAGTGTAAGCAACCACTGAAGGCGTGATCCTTTGCCCTTCCGAATTGGCAATTACTAAAGGTTTTCCTCCTTCCATGACAGCAACACAGGAATTAGTTGTGCCTAAATCTATTCCTACTACTTTTGCCATATTTTCCCCCTGGACTTGAGTAGAAGTTTTTTCGTAATCATTCAGCTATCAGGAGGGTTTAGCAATGCTAAACCCTTACATCAATTAGCAAAACTAACATTTGTAAAGACGTTATAGATAACATCTCTACAAAATTAGAAATAACTTAAAACTAACCGAGATTAACTTTAAAAGCTTTTTGTTTTTCTGGTTCAGCTTTTGGCAAGTTCAATCGCAAAATACCATCTTTATATTCAGCTTGAACTTGTTCATGTTGGACGGTAGAAGGTAAAGGAATTACTCTTTGGAATTTGCCATAACGAAATTCTGAACGAGTGTAACCTTCTCTCTCCGTGGTAGTTTCTGATTTTCTTTCACCAGTGATAGAAACTGCTTCTGGAGTTACTTCTACATTCACGTCTTTGGCTTCAAGACCAGGTAGTTCTAGTTTTAATTTCAAGGCATCATCTGTTTCTTCCAGTTCAGCCGCAGGAACAAAGGTAATACCTGCTCTTTCACCACCGTCAGTTGGTAACATTCTTTCAAATAAACGACTCATCCGCCGTTGTAGGGTGTCCATTTCGTGGAATGGATCCCAACGTTCCAGTTCACGGAATGGTTCTAGACGTTCAAGATCACGGATGGGGTCCCAACGAACTAATGCCATATTTATCTCCTCTAGAATGCTCAATTTGGCTTGGGGAGGCTCAATTTTCAGCTTCACAGATGGCAAACAATACTCGTATATTTTTTAAATCTTTCACTGCGTGAAGCTTTATCTTTTGCTTCCTAAATCAAGAATAACACCAAGATTTAAATTTAGTATGTTCGGTTTTATAGCTATAAAGATCGCAATAGCCGTACCTGGTTTTTTATATTTTGGTACAAATTTAAAATGTGTAAAATCTATCTTTGGGTAGTTACAAATATCTCAATTTTTCTTATATTCAAAGTTGGAAAACTAATAAACTAACTAATAAACTTATTTAGTGGTTGGGTTAATAAACAGTTCAGCCCAACCTACAAAATTTAAGGGTTTTGGATATAGTTGAGAATCAAATATCAAATATTAATCATGGAATTTTCCCGAAGCTGTTGAGATATTTTACTTAATAAAAGTTTTTCATTAGAACGGAGAAAAAAGTGATCACCCTCAAGCATTTGTAATGAAAAATTTGCGGTGGTGTGTTCTCTCCATGCTTCTAGTTGATATGTGGGAACTTCTGTATCTTGTAAACCTCCAAAAACACTGATAGGGAAATCAAAAGGTTGCTGGTTTGTGTGAATATGAGTTTCTAATACTGTAAAATCTGCTCTGAGAATGGGTAAAAAAATTTCTATCATTTCGGCATTTTCTATGACTTCATTAGGAGTACCATTTAATTTGTTGACTTCTTGCCAAAATTCTTGATCTGGTAAGTTGTAAATTTTTCTTTTGGTAGAATTTATTTGAGGTGCTTTCCGACCAGAAATAAATAAATGTATTGGTTTTAATTGATAATCTGATCTTAATAACCGTGCAAGTTCAAAGCTGACTTGTCCACCCATACTATGACCAAAAATTGCAAAGGGTTTATCTAGAAATGGGATGATATTTTTGGCTATTTCTGCTACTAAAGATGGCATTTTTGTATGGGGAGGTAATATCATTTGTCTTCCTCTCCCTGGAATTTCTATGGGACATACTTCGATGGTTGGGGGTAGGTTTTTTAGCCAGGTGCGAAATATGACTGCACTACCTCCTGCGTAGGGTAAGCAGAAGAGACGCATTTTTGCGTGGGGGTTGGGTTGAGGACGAGTTATCCAGGAGTTAAAGGTGGTTTTGGTGGTCATGATTTTTGATTGCTTGTAAAAGTTCAATGCTCATAGGTAATTTTACCAAAATTTGATGTTTTATTCCTCCCCAAACACCACCATTTTTGAGATGATAATTAACTAAAATTTCGGGAATGCTTTCAGATATAAAAACCTCTGGTTCTGTAAGTTGTCCTAATGTTCGCGCTCGTTGATAATGATATGATTTTGATAGGCTTTGATCTAGTTTTTGAGCAATTTTTTCTGGTGTTTCTGTAGCTGAATCTAATAATAAAATATAATGAGGTGGTTGAGAAATAGGGACTAAACTTTTAAAGTTTGTATTTTGCAAGTTCAATTTTTCTAGGGCATTTTTAACAAAAGTTTCCGGTAATTTTTCCCCGACTAAATCGCTGGTAGTTTGATTTCTACCGATGAATTGTAAACAAGGTGTATTGTGATGGTAATGGGTGACTTTGATTCTATCTCCAATCCGATAACGATATAATCCACCTTTTTGAGATAAGATGATTTTGTATTCTTGATTTACATTCAATTCATGTAAATTATAGATGTTATGATCGTCATCCTCAAATTCAAAAAATACCTGATCTAAAATTGGTACATATCCCCCAGCTTTAATTAAGGGAATTGTCATAGGTGCTTCTGTTGCTAACAGTCCTTTACCTTGCACTAAAACACCGGGAAATTGATTTTTTAATCCCTGTGCTTGATCAGCAGCATTAGCACTATCCCAACAGGATATTAATTTTAAATCTTGCCAAATTTCCACCCAGTTAATATTATTTTCATCTAATAATTTTAACCGTTGAGATGATATACTTTTTTTGAGTTCTGTTTTTAAAAAATCTCGATTTTCTTGGATGTATTTTAATTGTACTTGTAAAAAACTCGGACTCCAAATAGAAATAGTTTCTAGGTTTTCTGCTTTTAGTAAAGCTAAAGCTAATTGATGTTGAAAGGAATTGGTATTTTTTAAAGTTGTCATTTTGTCAGGAATGACTAACCAAAGACGCAAAAACCAACGTAACCAAGGATCTAAATAATCTAAATCATCTTGTAAAGTTTGATTTTCTAGATTTAATTGGGGAGAAATACAAGCGTAAAGTTTACCTGTGTTGAATTTTGGACCATTGGTAATTAAATCATGCACCCAAACACAGAACATCTGATTAAATGATGTTCTTAAAGATTGGGTATAGGGAATATATTTAATAGCACCGCTACTTCCAGAGGTTTTCTCATAAAATAAAATTGGTTCTGGTGTGAGTGCTATTTGTTTATTTTGGTATTGTAAATGATGAGCAATATCATCATAATCTACAATGGGTAAATGTTGCCAATCATCGAGGGAATTCATATTTAATGACTTACCATATTCACTGTTAATTAGTAGATTGCAAATTTCCTGTTTTACGGATTTTTGGGTTAATTCAGGGTGTGATAATGATTGATAAAATCTGTTAGCTGTGGGAGTGAGGGTTTTTGCAAATAGTTGAATTATGGGACGTATCATATTTGATGAAAAATTTACGTATAATGAATATTTATACACTCTATGGAGAAATATAAACTTTGGATTTGATTATTGATACCCAAATACTTTCATATCACTTTAAAGGTGTTGATAAAGACATTAGCAGTCAAAATTTAGCAATTTCATCTATTACAGCTAATGAGTTTTTATTAGCTCAACCTAATAATTCAGAGAAACCAGACTACTATACTATTCATCCGTATTATTATTCATAAATCACTTTACCTTTTGATTAGGTAAAAGAGTTGTATTCACAGCAATAAATTGACCATCATGAATAACTACACCAGGTGCAATGAGAGTTCCACCACCAATAAAAACATCATTACCGATTTTTACTTTTTTCACATACAACATCAGGTTGTCTTTGCGTGGTTTAATGACATGAGAAGAAATTCCCACACGATGACCCATAACCACATTATTACCTATTTCTAATAAACCACGGTCAGCAATTTCTAAACCTGGTGTCCAATAAACATTTTTACCAATTTTAGACCCCCATAATCTCAACCACATAGAAAACACTCCGGGAATTAATCTTAATACTGATTCTAATACAGGAATAGCAATATAAATCACTTGTATTTGATGACTACCCCACCAAGGAATATATTTTTGATCTTGTAAATAACTAATTCCTTCTGTAATTCGATAATTTTTTTTATGTAAACGATAAACTAGCAATGGTAAACCGTAAATAAAGAAGAAAATAGCGAAGATGCAAATAAAATTATGGGAATAAATAAAGTAAACTATGGTTGAACCAGTTAGCAATAATATCAAAGTTGGGAAAAACGCAAGAATTGTACTTAAAAAAGTCATACAAAGGGGAAAAAAAGTTTTTGAAATAAGTTTAATGAAGTATCAATTCCCAGTGTTTTTGGTAATTCTTTATTTTGATAATACGTTCTATGTATTTTATCCCAAAGTTTGAAATTTGCACCATAATTATAATGATGATTTTCCCTGGAATGATGCCAATCGTGATCTTGTGGTAAGATTAACCAAGGAGATAATAATTGACAAAACCAACTATTAGTAGCAATCAATAAACCGCTATGTCTCCATAAATCCAAAGCCGATGTTAAACTAATTCCTAATAAATAAGCTGTAGGATCTGATAAAAAGTAGATAAATAAAGGATGTATCCATAAATAAATAATAAACAAACTTGTCCAGATAGTATTACGAGAAGTTCCCAAAACATCCATGTCTGTAATTGTATGATGGACTTGATGAATATTCCAAAATTTTTGACTATGTAATAAACGATGATTCCAATAATATATATAGTCAATTATTAGAAAACTGAGGATAAAAGATAGAATTGGTGAAAGTTTCAGATATCCTTGATATTGAGGGAACAGATGATGATAAAGGGAATAAACTAAGGTTGCTTGTAATAGAGGAATAAAAATTCCTTGAATTGTTAAACTTATACCATCAATTAACCAATCTTCGATTTTTTTAAGTCTGAGTTTATTTCTACTAATTTTATTGATAAAAGTCCCAGCAGTGAGACTGATAAAAGCTGCAAAAATGATAAATTGTGAAAAATTATCTATATCCATAAATCCACCTTAAAAACTCAATTTATCTGCGTCTATCTGCGTTTATCTGCGTTCAATTAAACTAAACCCAAAATTTAACTTTGACTGATTTATTCGGTAACAAACGCGGATCTTCACCGCGAGAGATAGCTGATATAATTGATTCTACAAAAACATGAATTGTGTCCGCAGGAGTATTAAAAAACTGCGTCCCGTATTTAGCAATAGTTTCTCCTTGAACTGCCAATATTTTTACATCTTGACCAATAATATGTTGTGCAGTCCACCAAATAAAAGGACGAGCTAATTTATTCCAAATGCTATAATTATAAGTAACATCTGTATACACCAAAGTTGAATTTTCAGTTTCAGGAATTGATTGACTTGTAATAAACAAATGACGATTTTTACCCATAATATATTCTACAGATGTTATATTTGGCATAAAAAATTTATCGCTATGTTTTATCTCTGAATTTTGAGAATTTAAAAACCGACTATACCACCCTAAATTATTATTTTCATTGTGATATTCTACTAACACCGAACCATTGTAACGTTCCACGGTCATCTCTAATTTTTGTTGACGATTATTCCGAAAAACTCCAGGATGAACAAAAGCGGTATGGGGAATATCAATAAAGTTTTCTGCACAGTTGGTAACGTTATTTGCAAACCTATTTATTACCCTGACAGTTTCCCATCCTGGTTGTTGATAATATGGCATTAAAAAAGGTGAAAAATCAATTTCTGGGTTATCAGTTAACCGCACATAAATATAACCATCCTGTTCTTTTGTCGGATATAATTTTGCACATCTGGGAGGTGAAGATTTGAAATCATTTCCTTCTGCGGGGACAGAAATTACATTCCCAGCATTGTCATATACCCACCCATGATAGGGACATTGTAAAGTACCATTATGGACTTTTCCCGGAGATAAACGACTGTTTCTATGTAAACAGCGATCGCGTAAAGCTACGGGTTTTCCATCTGCACCGCGAAATATTGCTAACCATTCATTTAATACGGTTCTTTGTAATATTTGGTTAGATTTTAATTGTTTGCTGAGTGCGACTATGTACCAAAAGTCTGTTAGTTGCATAATATTTAAATTTATTTCACGCAGAGACGCAGAGAACGCAGAGGAATTAGCTATTTAATGATCCGAATTTCTACATCACTGATAATATCAATTTGACAAGCTAACCGCGCTTTTTTATTGTTGGTTGCTAATATTTCTAACATTTCCTGTTCATCAGTTTTAGGAGGAGGAATATCACCCACAACTTCAACTAAACAAGTACCACAAATACCAGTCCGACAACCAAATAATACAGGTGAATTTTGAATTGTTAAATGTTCAGATAACT
The DNA here is from genome assembly GCF_038050375.1 of Okeanomitos corallinicola TIOX110. Taxonomy (NCBI): domain Bacteria; kingdom Bacillati; phylum Cyanobacteriota; class Cyanophyceae; order Nostocales; family Aphanizomenonaceae; genus Okeanomitos; species Okeanomitos corallinicola. Next base: position 713,805 of record NZ_CP150886.1, read on the forward strand.
GACTATGAATATCTAAAATAATAGTTTCAAAATCACTCCCTGGAAATGATACCTTACACAAATCAGCCATAATTCAAAACCTCTCCGCGTCTCTGCGTCTCTGCGTGAGATAAATCTTTATTTTCTGCAAACTTTCTAAACTCCTTTCTTTGAATTGCTAAATACCTATCAATAGAATTACCCTCCATCAAAGACATCTCTCGATTTTTTAACCATAAATAATCTAATTTTTCTACATAAACCTGATAAGAATTTCTTGCTTCTTGATGAGTAGCAAAACTGCGGTGTAAACCTTCCGACTCTTCAGTAAAACAGCGTCGCATCATCTCTTTTGCATCGTGATCATTCATATTAAAAATCGGAGATATCAAGACCTGATAAATCTTCCCATACAACGCCGGATCATACCAAAAAATGCCATTTATCGCTGCTGAAAAGTGAAAATGATCTTTTTGACATCCCAGCACCCCTAAGTTAGCTACCAAACTTTCAAATTTAGTCGGAGGTGCAAGACAAGTAATCACATCATGGGAGATAATTGTAGAACTATTAAAATGAAAACTCTCATCCATAAAATGATAGTAAGAAACTTTTGCGGGAATAGGTGCAGTTTCCTTATTGGGATTTTTTTGATAGAAATTACTCAGTTTATGTTGGACTAATTTACCGTTTAATGTCCTGACTCCCCGCACAGTAAAATACTGACAAGCTAAAAATGTATTACTTGCAGAAATTAAACCAAAATATTGTAATTGGATTTTTTTCCACCATGTTTTTAAAAAATTAGTATCAGCATAAACCATTGTTTCTACAAACGGTGTCCGCATGGGATAGGTAAAAATTTCTTTACCAAATAATGCTAATTCTGTTTCTTTAGAAATAGTGCGGAAAGCGTGAATGTGCGCTCGTTCTTGTGCTGATTCTAAATCTAATGTATCACAAATTAAACGAAAATCTTCATGGGCATAAAGTCCCGTTGCACTGGTTTGATTAAAATAAATAGTTGCTATTTCTGCGGATACGATTTGAGAATAATAAGCCACCCAATAAAGATGATTTAAAATAGTTTTTTGGTAGGGGCTTGATTGTTCCCATAAAGGTGTACCATAAAGTAAAGAAAATTCCTCTGATTGCCAATATTCATGTTTACATTCTTCATAATTAAATTGATCAACTACTTCATTCATTAAAGTAGTATGATCTTGTTGTTTATTACGGGTGTGGTTTATTTGTAATTTGCGGTATGTTGCAGACTGTTCTGATAATTTTTGAGTTGTTGTATTCATAGAATTTTTAGGGATAAACAAAGATATTAATGATAATTTTTGACATTTTTAGCAACAGAATCTAAACTATTATTCAATGTCAATTATCATAATTCCTGATCTGTATGAGTATTTTTTGTTTAGTTCATGGTGCTTTTCAAGGTGCTTGGACTTGGGATTTATTAATCCCTCATTTACAAGCACAAGGTCATACAGTTGTAACAATGGATTTACCCATCGAAGATTCATCTGTGAATTTGTTAGAATTTGCGACCATAGTATCTCAAACACTACCAAAAACCAATGATGATATTATTTTAGTTGGTCACTCAATGGCTGGTACAATTATTCCTTTGGTAGCAGAAATTCATAAAATCCGTCAGTTAGTATTTTTAGCTGCTTTGATACCCCATCCTGGTAAAAGTACAATTGATCAATTTGCCCATAATTTTGATACCGATACTCTAAAATCATTTAATTATGAACGTCAAAATACCGATGAATTTAAACAATTTGATGATGAACCGAATATGTTTCACCCCCTTTCTTTGGGTAGAGATTTTTCTGATGTAGCAGTATTAAAAGAAATTTTTTACAATGATTGTTCACCAGAAGTAGTAGAAATGGCACTCTCAAAAAGGCGTTTACAACAATCAATGGCGTATATTTTTGAAGTCAATCCTCTGCAATCTTTACCCAATGTCGAGTATAAATATATTGTCTGTAATAATGACCAAATAATTTCTCCTGAATGGTCAAAGTATGCTGCACGTAAACGTTTAGGAATTGAGCCTATAGAACTACCTGGTGGACATTGCCCTCACTTATCTCATCCTCAACAACTTGCAAAAATATTAACAGATGCGGCTGATTAAAACACACATTGATAGGCGGGGAGTGGTGTAAATGCTCCCTTTTCTGCTAATCTTTGTAAGATATTATTAGCTGATGGCATATTCATCAAAGATTGCAGTATTTTTAATCTTGTTCCGCTATGGTTTTCTGTGTCTAATTCTTCCAAAATTTGGATTTTTTGCACTTTTGTTAATTCTCCTTTTACCTGTTCAATTGCTGTTAATATTTCTTGGGGTCCCACTTGTACCATGAATAAAAACTGAGAGAGTATTTCTATGATGATTTTTTGACTAGATGCAGAAATTGACATTTCTTGAAATGATGTTGTGCCGGTTGCATGATGTCGAGATTCTGCTTGTAAAAAACTCTGTAAAATTTCTGAAAAAATGGGGTTTTGGCAGTGTTTAGCTAAACGACGATAATGAGTTAAACCCCATCCTTCTAATACCACTTGCAGCACAAATAATAATACCGTTTTATCATCGCTTTCTACCACTTCTGATAATAGGTTTAAAAAGGGATTGTCAGTGTTAGTTAATTCTGTGTTTGGGAGAAAATTGATGATTTGTTGGAGGTGGGTAGTTTCATCAGCAGTGAACATCCCATATAACATTCTTTCTTCTACTGTTTCCGCTAATAAAACCATCTTGGCCATATAACCTACTCCTGCTTTTTCAATAAAATAGGATTCGGTTAATAAGCTAAGATTGGTAATTTCTAAGATTTGTGATTGTTCATTAATATCTGATTCTTGAAATATTTTCACTTGATGTAAGTTGAAAAAATTAGCATTCCAATAATTTATTTTTTGCTGATGTTGATTTTTTTTATATTCTGGTAATGCTGCGGTGAAAATCCTTTGTAAACGATGTTCCGCATCTAGATGAGGTAAATCAAAACCGACAATTTTAGATGTTGAATTCATGTTGTTTATATGCCAGTAAATTCTTTTTTAACTGAGGTTTTACGTTTTTATTATTGATATCATCTACTGCTTCCCATGTTCCCCAATTTAATGATTTTTGCTGATTGACATGATGAATAAATTGTAAAATTGATTGATCTGCTTTGGTGGGATTTTGGAAATTAAATTCAATGGTTTCAAATACTTGGGTATCTCCTTTTGCAAAGTAATTACCAACTCTTTGGGTTAACCATAATAAAATTGGATTTATCAAACATCCTAAAATTCCCTGACGTTTGGGAGTTACTAAAATTGTCTGTCCTTCGGTTTTTCCTCCCTCTATCATTCGCAGGGAAAATATTATATAAAAGTGCAGAAAATCAGGACCTAATGTTACAGTACCAGTGCTACCATACCAGTAACACATACTATAAGTAACTTGTTCTTTATACAAAGGACGAACGAGACGAATAAACCAAGAATCATTACCTCCTCGTGTAGTATTACTAAAAGTAATGGCGTTATTATTTAAACTTTGAGAATCAAAAATAATTTCTAACGGTAGATTGTGAACTGTGTTAAAATGGTGAGCATCAATGGCATTAATTAGTAACACATTGGGATGACAATTTTTAATAAATTTAGTTCCCAACATATAATTACATTCTACCTGTTCTAATTCGGGAACAAAGGGTAATACATTTGCTTTTTCTTCCCCCACCCAAACCCAAATCATCCCGTATTTTTCTGCTGTTTCCCAAGTCTTTATATACACAGGTAAGGGTTTTTCTAAAGAAGGAATTTCTACACAATTTCCGCTTTCATCATATTTCCAATTATGAAAAAAACAACGAATATCATTACCTTCTACCTTTCCCTCTGCTAAATGCGCTCCCATGTGTGGACAATAAGCGTCTACGGCTTTTACTTCTCCACTAAATCCTCGATAAATCGCTAAATTTCTACCTAATAAAGTTACAGGTTTAACTTTACCAAGTTTTAATTTTTTTGATGGTAAAGCCCAGTACCAACCTTCTATAAATTGCATGGAATTATTAAAATTAGTCTTTAGGATTGTAGATGCCATAATAGTTAAATCAAAATATAATCTTGGACAATTTCTAAGGATGATTTTCCATTCCACATCCGTTTTCCAGCACGGGTAAGATTATCATAAGTAAATTCAGTTATACACACTAATTCATCTCCATTGATATGTCCTGGATTTTTTTGTGTGAAAAACTGAATATGAGGATTTTTTTCTCTTCCTGATGGTATTTCAATCAACCCTTCTCTTAAAGTTTGTGGATAAGGAAAACGAACTATACCAGATGTTTCTTCATAAAAATCACCATAGTATTGTTTAGCTAAACTACCCATGATATTTTCAATATCTATAGGTGTTTTCAAATTATAACGTGGATAAAAATCCTGCCAAAATGTAGGGAGAAAACGATAAGTTCTAAACCCAGAACAAATTAATAACCAATATAGTTTTTGAACAGAATATTGATGACGGAGAAATTTAATAGCTGCAACCCAACTTTGTGGTAATGTTACACTTGACCAAGCACTAGGATCAACTATGGTATCACCGGAATAAACCACACTAATTTTTTCACCATTAATAGTTTTTTGGCAGAAATTAAGAGTAGAAAATCCTTGGAGTGTATTAGATGTTTCATTTTTTAATAATAACACCCAGTTTTTACGTTTTAGGTCAATTTCAAAAGCATTCCAGGTGATACCTTGAAAGTGATTTTGCAGCAGCATATACATAGCTGTGCGATCGCTTGACTGCAAATTCTCTACAGGAATAAGTAAGCTTTTCATTATTCGGTAATTACTTGAAATATATTGATAACGGGTCTTAAATAAAACTGTAGCGATTGCAGAATTAAAGTTACACAGTCCTGTGACAGATTTTAAAATGGTTATCTACACTACAATAATTTATTCAGATTTCCCCTTACTTCTAAAGATTTCCAGTTACACAGTTATGTGACAGATTTAAAAATGGTTATTTATATTCCTTCATATCCTATTTTTTAGAGAAGTCGGGGATCTGAACTTCATTTTTTGACCATTGAGATGGTTCTAACTTGTTAACATACTGCATATATTCAGCTAGTGGTTGATCAATTTTTAACAGCAACTGAGGGTTAAATTGAATATTATCATAAATTTTGCCATCTTCATCTCTGAGCATATAGTAAGCTAAACGAGTACAAAATAACAAAAATTTACTAATCAAAAAACCTAAAATACCTGGTCGTTTTTCTGTGACATAAATTGGTTGAATCTTTGTTTTTCTTGGTGTAATGGGAGTATAAGCATAAATCAGATGTAAAGGAGGGAAAAGTCTCACATTTTTCATCATAGTTAATAGACCTATACAACCATCTGCATAGCGCATAGAATATTGATATTTAGAACCTAAAAACTTTTTACCTAATCTTTCTCGCCAAGTAGTTTGGGGAAATTCTCCCACCATTGTAAAATCAATTGTTGTCCCTAATTGACTACGATTTAAAGATAATTCCATTTCAATATCTAAATGATGAATAGTTCGTAAATGTTGAGCATCAATTCCATTCATCATACAGATGTGATAATGGCAATTTCTCGTAAATGCTTGATCAGGTTCTGCGACTAATTCTTTACCTTTTAATTCATCAAATTCTACTAAATTTTCTAGTGCATTCCTATCAGGATAAACCCAAATAAATCCATACTTTTCTGCTGTTGCATAAGATTTAACTTTGGCTTTTTTAGGAATTTCTGATTGACAGGGAATATCTTCACAAATTCCGTCTTTATCAAATGCCCAATGATGAAAAACACAACGAATTAAATTACCATCAACCTTACCAATTCCTAAATCCGTTCCCAAGTGCGGACAGTAAGCATCTAAAGCCCTAACTTGTCCATCTTCACCACGAAAAATAACAATCTTTTGACCACATAATTCTACCGATTTAGCCTGTTTTTTAGGAATTTCCTGACTAGCACAAGCAATATACCAGCCTTTAGCTACGATATCCCAATTATTGAATATTTGCATGATTTTTTATTAAATAATTGTTTAATATTTCCTGTCTTTGATAAATATCATCTTGATATTTACCCATCAAAACCCTAAGCAACATTTTACCCAAACAATAGGAAGCTCTCCAAGAAAATATAGCATCTTGTTGATCAATATGGCTAGGTTCAAATAAAATATGTCCTAATAATCCTATTAACTGTGTTAAAGGTAAACCTAAAAGCAACCAGAGGTTTTGTAATTTCCAAGTTAGAAAAAGTAAACAATAAAAAAATAAGATGCCAAGAATATGTAAACTAATATTAATAGGATGCTGATGTTTGAGAACAAAAATATCCCAGTAGTCAGTAAAAGGATGATCAGTGATTTGATTATTGATTTTACTTCTTGTTTGATTTATTAAATTTTGTTGAGGATGGTAATTGATGTTATTCATATTTCAGTTTTCAGCAGTTATTGAATATCAAAAGATAAACATTATCAATTAATAATTGTAGTGCGGACATCTGCCCGATAGAATTATACAAATTAAACGTACAAGCACATATGAGACACAAATTTTTTAAGGCTCATAAAGTTCTGATTCACAGACTATTCCTTCACCTTTGCAACCTTTTGCAAATTTTCGATTTCTACCTAACAAATAAATTTTATTATCCTTAATCAGAATTCCATCTCCCTCTACAAATATCAATGGGTTAGTAAATTTGCCTTCATAAATCACAGAAGTATTTTGAGTGCCAATAATTTTAACTATCGCATTACCATCATCCTTAATTGTAATTGTTTGACCAGTCCCACTACCACCCAAAAAGTTATAGTATCTAGTGCCTATAAATGGCAATATTTCTGGAGTTTTCCAGCCATTTTCGGAACAAACAGCGGGTTTACCTTGAGGTGCAAGAGTTGATAAACACCAATAATTTTGACGAGCAGATAAAACGCCATTTTTAATATACTTTAAATCATTAATAGATTGCCAAGATTGTTTTCCCTCCTCATCATAATATCGGTATTGTTTTCCTTTAACTTCTAAACCTTGACCTGTTCCTCCTAAAGCATAATAACCATCAGCAATTTTTGGGGTTGAACTTTGTTGAATAATATTTGAATTTTTCTCAATCCACCATTTTTTGACAAACCTTATTTTATTTTCATATCCCCTTGTTATGGCAGTAACTACTAACAATTCGCCTTCATCATTCACAAATTCAAACCGACAAGCACCCTCACCAGAACCAGCACAGTCTTTAATTTCTTGATATCCTAAATCAAATAATTCCTTAACAACTGGAGAGCGTAAATTAGGCTGTTCACCTTGTAAATTAGGTCGCCATCCTTGCTGCATAATTAATATTCTTGCTTCCCGATAAACCATATTTGTTTGTAGAGAAACTTGATTATTTTGATTAGCGTAAATTTGTTGATTTTTATGATTAATTTCTACAATATTTCTATTTACAGAAATATTCTTCATGCTATTTTGTAATGTAGCTGTTTGTTGTTTGTTATCCGTAGCGAAACTTTGATCATTAATTGCCATTATTCCTGTAATACTGGCAAGAATAGCGATGTTGAGGCAAGAAATATGATATACTTTTTTTGGTTGTTGCATAAAATGTTAACTTCAACAAATAATTAACTTTCAATATTAATGACTCATTAATTATACTGAAAGTTTCTGTATTTAATATTTTTCTTAACAAAAACTTATCATGTCAAAATCTACCATTATGTACTGGAATCCTCTAAACCCAGACAACAATGATCAATGGCAACGCAAGCAGATTGTATATGAAGGTACATAACCGAGATTGATACCTAGACAAAAAGATACTTTTGCCCTGACTTCTGCTGTATATATAAAATTTTGATACTTGTCCTATGGGGTGAATTTTAATAATACAAAATCGCAGAAATTAAAACTACAAACTAGATGCATTTAATATATCCATTACTGCATTGATAAATTTTTCACCCCAAATACTTGATAGTAAACCACACAAAATAATTAACAATGATGCAATACCTACTTGAAATAGGCTTAAATTGGTAGATGAACCATACAAAATGGGAATACTGACAACAAAAGCACCAAGGGTAGCACCCCCAATAAATCTGTAAATAGCCTTGAGAGAAAAACTTTGTTGAGAATTATTATTATCAATAGTCATTACAAGTACCTTTCCTGTTTATAACCTACCTATAAATGCAACCTTAACATAAAAATTTAATTCTTGTAACTCTCTCTGCGTCTCTGCGTGAAATAACTCAAACAGGAAACAAAACATCCCCCAACTTTTCCCTTCCCAAAACATCACTAACTTCCCCATTATTAACAACCTTTACCCCATTAATAAAAACCGCTTTTATTATTTCCTCAGAACCCCGTTTTACCATCCGCATTTCCCCATCTAAAACCGGATCTGATATTTGCAATTGGGGACTCAAAGGTTGATTTAAACCCAAAGGATCAATTAATAATAAATCAGCTTTTGCACCAACTTTAATTACCCCCGTATTTAAACGAAACCATTCAGCAGGTTCTCCCGTAACTCGATAAATTGCAGCTTCAGGAGCTAAAAAATTAGTAGCAATTGCTTGTTTTAATAAAGATATTGCTCCATCATAATAACCCAAATTACGAACATGAGCGCCAGCATCAGTAAACCCAGGGAAAATATGCGGATGTTTCATCATTTTTAAGCGAGGTTTTAAGCGATCATTTGCTCCTGTTGCTACCCAACGTAAATCAGTATCATATTTTTGTAATGCGTCAATAAAAAACGTTAAAGGTTCTTGTTTTTGTTGGTGAGCAATTTCTGTAAAAGTCAAACCTTCCCAGCTTTTTTCAGGACATTCTACAACTTCCATTAACTCTAATTGCCGATGAAATGCTGGATATTTTTTATTATTCCACTCTTGAATAAATTGATCACAAAAACTTTCAGATTTCCATAATTCTAATCTTTCCTGTCTTGACTGACAACTATTCAGTTTTGCTCCGGTAGTAAATTCTTCAAATAAAGGTGTAACCGCACCATCAGAAAAAATTGTAAATGGTTCGGTTAAGGTTTGAAAACGAGTATTACCTTGTAAAATGCGATTCCAAATAAATAGGATAGGGGCAAACATTCGCCACATTTTGCGGTTATGAACAGCATCTAAAGCCGAGAGAACTGTTAACCGTAGTGGTTTTTTAATTATCCCTAAACTCATCCATAAAATTTCTAAAAATGAACCTATTTTTTTAATGTTAGGTGTAACTTGAAAAACTAGATCCCGCTGCTGACATAAATTAGCTAACATCGCATATTCTTTAAATTTGGCGTGTTGAGAAGGAATACTATCACCTTGCCATTCTCCACTCATTCTGTGCCAGGGAAACATATCAATAGAAATACCAATAAAACCTGCTTCTAGAGCATCAGCAGCAATGCGTTCCATGATTTTTAATTCAAATTTACTGGGTTGTTTTTTTAAACTTCTTTCTAAACCCATGACGTGAGCGCGTAAAGCACTATGGCCAAATAATGGGGCAATATTTGCACCTAATGGTAATGTTTGTAAATGCTGTAAATATTCTGCTGGAGTTTGCCAAGAAAGAGATTTATCTAACCATTTAGCAATTAATGTATGAGATAAAGTCTCTACTCTTTGGAAAATATCTGCTAACATTTGTGGTTCACCAATGGCAACAGATAAACTACAATTACCAATAACTACGCTAGTAACTCCATGACGTACTGATTCACTCAAACCCGGTGCAATTTCTAATTCTAAATCGTAGTGTGTATGAATGTCTATAAAGCCCGGTGTCACCCATAAATTAGTTGCGTCTATTATTTCATGAGCTTGGGAAGTTATGAATGGGGAAATGGTGACAATACGGCCGTTTTCAATACCTATATCTTGAAGTATTGGGGGAGAACCTAAACCATCGAATTTTAAACCGTTTTTGATGATTAAATCTAGCATTTATAATCCTGTTTATATTAAATAATTATACCCTTGTGTTCAGTTTTTACCCAGGGCGATCGCTCTCTTTGTAAACACATCTTTAAAGTCGTAATTATCATAATTGGAATCCAATGCACCATATAAAATGAACCTTGAATAGTTGCCCATAATAATGACAATCCTCGTAAACCTTGAAATTGATAAAGTCCAGCGATAAAAGCAGTTGTTAAAATCAAACTTAGTAATGTTTGCAAAGGTAATAAAACTGGATTTTGACTATAGAATAAAGTCCAAAATAAATCAGGAATTAAGCCAATTGGTAAAATAAATTGCAATAATAAAAATAATAATAAATCAATTTCTTTAAACAAGCCTAAAGTTAACATCTGAGGAAAATAATCAAGATAACGTTGATAACCACCTTCAGCCCAGCGACGACGTTGTAACCACAATTTTCTCCAACTTGTTACCCCTTCTTCCTGTATAATTGGAAAGGTTAAAAATTCAATTTCTGCCCCAACTAAATACAGTCTAAAACACAAATCTAAATCATCAGTGATAGTATCCTCATTCCAACCATGACACTTTTCTATAAACTCTCTCTTTACTAACATTCCATTACCCCTTAACTCTGACATTCCCCCGATAACTATCCGATGGGTTTGCAGGAAGCTATCACAGTTCATTTCCATCTGTTGACAGCGGGTTAAAAAATTAGTTCCAGCATTGTAAATAGACTTCCTCACCTGTACAGCACCAACTTTTTTATGCTGAAATAAAGGTAATGTTTTTCGCAGGAAATTAACAGGTAATTTTGCATCAGCATCACAGATTAAAATTATCTCTCCTTTCGTTAAGGGAAATACAGCATTTAAAGCTCCAGATTTGCCACCTTTTGATTCTCTTTTATAAACTTGTAAATGAGGAAAATCAGTTTTTAATTGTTGCAAAACCTGATCAGTTTCATCAATACTACCATCATCAATTACCCAAATATCTAAATATTCAATTGGGTAATCCAATTTAAAAATACTATCAACTATATCTGGTAAAACTGCACTTTCATTTTTAGCTGGAACTAAAATTGATACTGTGGGTAAATAACTATCATCTTCAATTAAATAACTTTTTGGTTTAGCTATTAACATTCTCACTGCTTGCACAGTTAAGACAATAGTTAAAACTACCATAAACCATCTAGTTTTAGGGAATAAATGCAGTAAACTAACACCACACCAGACTAATAAAACTACAATAGTTGCTTTAACTCTGCGATATTTATTAACGTTCATATTCCTATTAGGCTGATGGGTATTTATTTCCACTTGATTTACTATGTCCTTTGGCTGCGTGGTCTAGTTCTACGACGTAATAATAACATGATCAAAGTCCCTAACATAAAACCTGCTATCCCTGCACCAATAGCAATCATTTTACCTACCTGTTGAGCAGCTTTCAAAACAGGATTATCTAAAAGATTTGAAGAAAAATGTAAAGATTGAATTACCCATTTATCCGGCAATTTTTGTAAAACCGCCGTCCAGCGTACACCCATATCTGCTGATTTACCATCTTTAAATGAGAAAGTAGTTATTGCTTCTCCTGTGGCTACATCTATTTCTGGGGTGAGAAATGTTCTTAACGTATCTCCCTTAAATTTCATTTTAATATCTTCAATTGTATTAGAAAATTGTTGATTCCAATACGTTTCAAATTCAGGAACTTTATGAAAAACTTGATTATCAACAGTTGTAATTGTAAAATCTGGATGTAAATAAGGCTGAACTTTGGTAAAATCACGAGTGTTGAGGGATTCTAAAGCAATATCTCTGGTTCTAATAATAGATTTTAAATCCTCTGGTGATACATCAGCAGCTAGAGCATTTTGGGGGACATTCCAAATTACGAACACTAACAACACACTCAATAGTATTTGAGTAAATTTGTAGATGCTTTTCCATTTCTGGTTAATCATATAAAAACCTTGATTCGTATTTTTTATTAGAATAGCTGAATTTTGATGATTTTTGTTAAAATCAATATGTTTTGCATTTTTTATAATCTGTGTCTAAATTAAATCGTCGTCAAAATCTCTGTTTGCAGTTAGGATGTCCATATTCAGAGAAATTAATTACTTGATAAAATCTACTTGACAATCATGCAAACAATTAATCAAAACTCCACCAAAAAAGCCTGGTCACAAGCCATATCCCAACCAGCAACCGAATTTCCTCCCACTCCATTACCAATAATTACAGGTAAAATCCCCGCTGGTTTACGAGGTACAATTTACCGCAATGGTGCAGCCAGACTAGAACGGGGTAATATGCGGGTTGGTCATTGGTTTGATGGAGATGGGGCAATTTTAGCCGTTCATTTTACTGATGCAGGTGCTACCGGCGTTTATCGCTATGTACAAACTGCTGGTTATCAAAAAGAAACAAAAGCAGGTAAATTCCTCTATGGAAATTATGGCATGACAGCACCTGGCCCAATTTGGAATCAATGGCAAAAACCCGTTAAAAATTCTGCAAATACTTCCGTTTTAGCATTACCTGATCAACTTTTGGCACTCTGGGAAGGTAATAATCCTTATGCTTTAGATTTGCAAACTTTAGAAACTAAAGGTTTAAATAATTTAGGTGCTTTACCTAAAGGACAACCCTATTCTGCACATCCTAAAATTGATGATCAAACTGGTGAAATTTTCAATTTTGGTGTCAGTCCTGGACCTAATGCCATACTGCATATTTATAAAAGTAATTTAACTGGCAAAATTATTAAACAGGAAAAATTTACTTTAAAAGGTTTTCCATTCATCCATGATTTTGTGTTAGCAGGACAATATTTAGTATTTTTTGCCCCTGCTGTGTATTTGAATATTTGGCCTGTTCTGTTTGGAGTTAATACTTACAGTAATTGTTTAACTTGGCAACCCGATAAAGGCACAGAAATTTTAGTTTTTGACCGAGAAACTTTGTCTTTGGTTAGTCGGGGAATCACAGAACCTTGGTTTCAATGGCATTTTAGTAATGCTTATGTTGATGATAGGGGAACAGTAATTATTGATTTTGCCAAATATGCTGATTTTCAAACTAATGAATTTTTACGAGAAGTAGCCAGCGCTGAAACTCAAACAGTTGCTAAAACAACTTTTACACGATTACAAATTAACCCCAAAAACGGCAAAGTTACAGGTACAGAAATCCTCATAAATAGAACTTGTGAATTTCCTTCTGTTCCCGCTGCCAATGTGGGTAAATTTTCCAAATATAGCTATATGTCTATTTATAAGGAAGAAACAGATATGCAAGGAGAAATTTTAAATAATATCGCTTGTTTTAACCATGAAACCGCAACTTTAACAGAAGCAAATTTAGGTGAAAACCTCTATCCTTCTGAACCTATTCATGTTCAAGATCCCGAAAATTCTGAGCAAGGTTGGATTTTAACTGTGGTTTATGATGGAAATACTAATAATAGCGAAGTTTGGATCTTTGATAGTCAACGCTTACAAGCAGAACCCATTTGTAAACTCGCTTTACCCAGTGTAATTCCCCATAGTTTTCACGGAACTTGGAAAAACAGTTAACAGTTATGGCAAAAATTTACTTTTCTGTCACCTGTCACCTGTCATCTGTCACCTACCTTTAAAATAGTTTAGGATTCTTAATATATCCTGATACATAAATTCAATGTTACAACTACAACATACCCAAAACACAAAACCAGGTTGGTCTTTGGATCAGCGAGATCCAGAATTTATCGAAAACCTCATGCCTCTCTTGGGTATTTTATATAACTTCTACTTCCGTGTAGAAACCAGTGGTTGGGAAAATATCCCAGAGGGGAAAATTCTGTGTGTCGGTTCTCACAATGGCGGTTTAGCATCCCCGGATACATCTATGATGCTGTACGACTGGTTTCGCCGGTTTGGGACACAACGACCAATTTATGGTTTAATGCACCCCAAAGTGTGGGAAGTTTTTCCCCCAGTGGCAGAAATGGCAATGAAAGGTGGTGCGGTAATAGCTCATCCGAAAATGGCTTATGCGGCTTTTCGTGCCGGTGCGAGTGTTTTGGTTTATCCCGGTGGTGCGGAAGATGTATTTAGACCTCACCAACTGCGGGACAAAATCTATTTTGCTGAACGTCGCGGTTTTATCAAGTTAGCGCTACGGGAAAATGTCCCCATTGTGCCGGCTATTTCCTGGGGAGCGCATGATACTTTAATTGTTCTGGCTGATTTATATAAAACAGTGCAGCAACTCCATAAAATGGGTATGCCTTGGTTGTTTGGTGTTGATCCGTTAGTGTTTCCTATTTACTTAGGTTTACCTTGGGGTTTAGCTGTCGGACCATTGCCAAATATTCCCTTACCAGCGCGTATCCATACCAGAGTTTGTCCACCGATTATTTTTGAACGTTATGGAAAAGAAGCTGCCAGCGATCGCAATTATGTAGATGAATGTTATGAATTAGTCAGAACTAAAATGCAGCAAGAATTAGATAATTTAATTATCAAGGTGACAGTAAATAACCAATGACTAATTACCCAATAGGATAATTTCCAGGGTTAACTGCATGAATAAATTCACTACCAGAATGTGGCCTACCTCGTTTATATGCTGCTTCTTCTGGTTTTCCCCAGCCCATTTGTAAAATTAATTCTAAAAAATTGGAGTTTTCCCACTTTAAAAAACTTGCCCATTCTGTCCTGTGGGCAATTCTTTCTACATCTAAAGTATTAATTTTTTCGTGTAATCTACCATTACTGACACTTAAATATAAATCCATCTCTGCTGTAATTCCATCCCAAAATTCTAGCATGGATTGTTTGGCAGCTGTTAATATTTCTAAATCCTGATCTAAAGCTATTAGATGTGAGTCTACTTCTGGATAGTTCAAAGTTTTACCTTTAACAGTTAAATCTTTCCAGACAATTCCTGAAACTTGATTTTGGCGTTGATATTCATGAATAGAAGCTTTAAAATCTTGATAGGCTGTAAATTTTTGTAGCCCTTCTGTTGTAATCAACTGGTCTATAACAGGGTTTCCAGAAACTGCTACATCTAATTTTAGGCGCTTTCCTTTTAGGCAAGCTTGCCGTTCTGCTGCTACAATCTCTATCAGTTCTTGAGTATTATAAACTTTGTTCATTAGTCATTAGTTACTTAGTCATTAGTTATTAGCCATTTGTGATTTAACTATTATCTCTTGACTGCAATAGAAATGTAGTATCAGATTAAACGAAATATATTAACTCCAAATATAGCAATTCTATTTAATTTGTAAACTGTAAGGATTTCAGATCCCTGACTTCTTAGAGAAGTTCGGGATCTATGTGTTCATAAATGATTTGATAGCTGCTATCTAGGCTTTGCTGAATAAATATGAAAGCATTACAGGTAAAGCATTTGAGCATTTGAGCTTATTTTAAGTTGAAAAAGTGCCACCTTTGATGAGGTGAAAACTGAAAAACCTTGCATTTAATTCCTGCTGAAAGGAAAAATCGTTCTCATCCAACTCTTGAAACTGTCACCTGTCACCTGTCACCTGTCACCTGTCTTCACGACAACACTTATTCAGCAAACCCTATCTATTGACTCAGTTCACTGCTATATTCGTTAAATGAGCGTTGTTTGAATTCAATTGATTCATCACGAGGTAATAAATTAAACACACCTCTAAATTTATCATCTATTTCTTCAAAGGGTACTTGACCGGTTTTATTTAAGATGACTTTACCCGCATCATCGAACAATACTACTTGTGGGACTTTCCCTGAATAGTAATATCCCGGTTCGGTGGGATCGTATTTTTCCTGAGAGGGAATAGTATCAACACTAACAGGAATAATTTCTACAGCCCGTCCATAGTATGCTTGTGTTTGGGAAATAAAGACCGCATACTGTTTACAATCGCTGCTATCATCCACATAAAAAGCCAACATTGCGGGTTTCTTTGCTGCTAAAGTCTTTGCAAGGCTTTGTCTAGGGGGTACGAGCGAACCATTACCCGCAAAAACCACGAAAATATTCCCCTCATATCTGTCATCTTTCATACCTGCAAAAGCTGGTTGTACACCTATAATTAATAGGCAAAGCAGCAATAATAGGCATTTTGACAGCAACTGTCGCCAGTTAGTAATTATTTTAGTTTGTAAAAACAGCCACTTTATGATACTCATCAACAGAAACCTTATTTAACACTTTTGCCTAGATATATAATTACATCTGGCTGCTGTTTTGTAATTCAAAATTTTTGATGACTGGTATTTTTCCCGAATATTAGCTACACTGGCAAGATTAAATTGTAATTACTATTAGTTAACAACTGCTGTGGGTAAGAAAATACAACTTATTGATAGAGTCAGACTGGGTTTAGCGGTGTCTATTGCTAAAAGTGTAACATTTCTAGTGCGATCGCTTCGTCTTGGTGCTGCTAGTGTGTTACCCGGATCTCTTGCACGACGCATTGAACCCAAACTTTTACAGTTATTGAGTCAGCAAGTAAAAAACGGGGTAATTTTAATTGCTGGTACTAATGGCAAAACTACCACGGCTTTGTTACTATGCACCATTTTAGAACACAAAGGTTACAAAATCGCTCATAATTCCACTGGTGCAAATTTAGAAAATGGTTTAGCAACGGCTTTAATTGAAAATACCAGTTTATTAGGTTCTTTAGATGTTGACTATGCCATTTTAGAAGTTGATGAAAACATTGTCCCCAGAGTTTTAAAACCTCTCCAACCAAGAATTATTCTCTGTCTAAATTTATTCCGTGATCAATTAGATAGATACGGTGAAGTTGATACAATTAGTAAGCGTTGGACTAATGTGATTGCGACTTTACCCGATGAAACTGTAATTATTCCCAATGCTGATGATCCGACTTTATCTTATTTAGGACAACAGTTACATCAAAAAGTTTTATTTTTTGGATTAAATGAACCAGAAAATTATTTAGAAGCTATTCCCCATGCAGTAGATTCTATTTATTGTCCTCGCTGTGGACATTCTTTAGATTATCAAGGGGTTTATCTTTCTCATTTAGGAGATTTCACTTGTCCTAGTTGTGGTTTTAGTAAGAGTAAACCCAGTTTAGAAAGTGGAAAATGGTCACAAATTCTTGTCGGTTTATATAATAAGTATAATACCTTAGCTGCTGCTACTGCTGCCAAAGAACTAGGAGTTGATGAAATTATAATTAGGGAAACTATTAATAATTTTCAAGCCGCTTTTGGACGTGCAGAAGATTTAGTTATAGATGGTAAAAAGGTGAGGATTTTATTATCTAAAAACCCAGTGGGAACGAATGAAACTATTAGAGTAGTTACTCAAAGTCAGGATAAAACTACGTTGTTGGTTTTAAATGATCGGACACCTGATGGAACTGATGTATCTTGGATTTGGGATGTAGACACAGAGAAATTAGTAGAACGAGGTGGAACATTAATTGTCAGTGGCGATCGCGTCTATGATCTGGCGTTAAGATTGCGTTATAGTCAACCTTGTTTAGCAAGTAAGATCAATTTAATTGTCGAAGAAGATTTAAAGAAAGCTATTCACACGGCTTTGCAACATACACCAACAAATGAAACCTTACACATTCTTCCCACCTATTCGGCCATGTTAGAAGTTAGGGAAGTTTTAACAGGGAGGAAAATTCTTTAAGATTGAAAGATTTAGATCCCCTAATTATTAAAGAAGTCGGGGATATGACACAACTATCTAACAAGTGTTAAACTAAAAGTAAACATTTAATTATTCCAAAATGGGGGGATCTGGGTACAGGAAATTTACACTAAATAACTGGTATTAGGAACAATGGGAAAGAAAGCATACTCATACCAAGCTGTCCAAATAAAACTTCTAATCCAACGTTGATATTTTGATGAAGATATTTGATAATTAAATTCTCCCTCTGAGATATCAATAGAAGATAAATGGGAATTACAACCGCAACCATGATGATAAGTAAAACCGTATTTAGAAGCAATACTTTGGATTTTCATTTGTATAGCAAAAACCTTACCTGCGTGTAAAATGGCATCCCAGGAACGTTTGTGTTCAATATCTCTTTGATCAAATCTTAAAGCTCTTTCTTCAAATACGTGATCTCTATAAATTGGTGCTAAATGCACATGATAAAAACTAGCAGGTAATTGATATCCAAATTCGTTAAATAGGTCAATTCCAATTAAAGCAACTTTCACCTCATTACTGGATTCTAATCCTTTTGCTTGAGCATCTTTTAAAATTTGCTCAAATTTAGGATATTGAGTGATTAAAAAATCACGTCCATAAAATTCTAAAGTTTCATCAGCTAACTGTCCGAATAGCTGAGAAAAGGCAGATTTTAAATGACCTAACTCTGGACGTTCATTAAATAAGTCTACATCCCCATTGGCTAGTTTATATTGAAATAACTGCGCCATTTCTACATAAACTTCTGGATTTTTAAAACCCACATTTGCTTTTCCTCCGGCGATATCTTGCCAAATCGAAGGTAACTGAGAAATGGAAACCGCATTTTCACCAGCAATTACTTGAAAGTTGGGGAATTCAATGAGTTGCATAAACAAAAATAAATCCTATATTTTCATTATATTTTAGGGTTTTAGCACTGCCAAATCCCTACAGATTCATAAATCATAACACTTAATTTTCTCCTACATAAATTCCTAAAGCACGGGCAGTTTTAACTAAATCAGATTGAGGTTCAACCAAGAAAGGACTTTGGTATAAAACGTCTGGAACTGAACAAAGCATAACTGATTAACTGTTTCTCTAGCTTGGAAGAATACATCGGGGTTTTGGGCTGTTCCTCTTAATACTGATTGATCGGCAGTTAATGCCCGTAAACGATGATTTATTACTAATTATTAATATTTTATACAGCATTTAATCATCAAAAATCCTTGAATTTATTAAAAGCATTCAGCTGGCGGCCGAATGCTTACATCAATAGCTAAAAAATAATTCTATCCTACTAATTGTTATTAAAAGCTGGTGATGAATTCAAGTGATGATGGTTAACAGATTTTAGATTTTGTTTGTGTGTAGATGCTGATGCTGTGACAACTTGACTATTTTCTTTCATGAGTCGGCTATAGGTACGCTGAGGGATATAATGCAGTGGATTATAACCAATAAAACGTAAAATCAGCACACAAGCCCAGGAATATCTACCATCAGCAATAACTTCAATGATTTGATTTAATTCTTCGGGAGTAATCAGATTTTCACAATTGGTGGAAGAAGAAACTTGGTAGTTCATGACTAGCCCTGATATAGTTGATGACTTGAGATTTGGCGTGTTCAGACCTTAGAGATAATGTTTTTATCCCTAAGTTGTAAGACATAATTTTTTAGCGATCGCTATCAAATATGCCTAGATTTTTGAAAAATAAGTATCTATCAAATATTCATATTTTTCATGGATTTACTTGCATGGGTTGACACTGAATTTTGTAAGCAGAACATTTCGTTGCTGATTATTTATGACTTTCATACAAGTTTGTGATGAGCAAAAATAGGGAACAAAAAGATTCACATGATCGCAGAATACTATTTTTTCGCGTTGATTTTAGCCAGAATGGCAAATTTTATGGAAATAAATTATTAGCTTATCGGAATTTTTATCTTTTTCTTTTTGTAAGGGACTATTTTAATAGTGTCACAGGATCAGTTGACAAAAATACCATTAATAGAAGGTGTATTATAGGGTTGAAGATATCGCACTAGAAAAGTCTATATTGAGGAAATTATTTATTTATTTAAAGTAAATTGAGTTCATAGAGAAATATTCCATAAGTTATATGATTATCTGTCTGAGGAATTACTTTTTGTTTTCATCCTTCAGCTAGAAGCAATTATTTTAACAATCCATTTATGATTGGGAGGAAAATACACATAACACAATCTATTTTTTAGGTTTTGTGTCTTAGTTGCAGTTGAGTATTTTTCTATGTATGAATTATTTCAAGTTGTTGTCAATTCTGAGGAAAAAACTGATCTGCGTAAGTTAGTTTTATCTTTAGATACTACCAATAAACATTACTTTTTAAGAAATGAGATTTTACAGGCTTTTGCTGATTATTGTCATCAATCTCAAAAACCAGTATATTTTTACCATTCTTCATATCTGGGTACACTGATACAGTATACCCATGAAATAATTCTAGAAACGGATCATACTTGGTTTATTGTCAGGCCAAAAGTTGCTAGTCAAGAAATATGGAGACTAACCGCAGATTTTAGTCAGTTTGATTTAATGACTCCCCCAGAATTTTTAGATGTATGCGATCGCTTAGTTAATCGTTACCAACCGCACATTTTAGAAATTGATCTCCGGCCATTTTATCAAGCATCTCCCAGAATTAGTGACCCTAGAGATATTGGTCAAGGTTTAAATTTTCTAAATCATTATTTATGCAATCAATTTTTGACTGATACTCAATATTGGCTAGAAATTTTGTTTCAAACTTTACGGGGAATAAAATACAATGATTTGCAGTTATTAATTAGCGATCACATTCGTTCTGGTGTGCAATTTGCTAAAAAAATTAAACCCGCAATAAAATTTCTCAGCGAACTTCCCCCTACTCAACCTTACCCACAATTTCGTGATCAGCTACAAAAACTCGGTTTTGAAGCTGGTTGGGGTAACAATGCAGCACGAGTCAGAGAAACTCTAGAACTTTTACAAAGACTCATAGACACTCCCCAACCTGCGATTTTAGAAGCTTTTGTAGCGCGTATTCCCGCAGTTTTTCAAGTAGTTCTCGTTTCTATACATGGTTGGGTAGCACAGGAGGATGTATTGGGAAGAGATGAAACATTAGGTCAAGTTATTTATGTCCTGGAACAAGCACGCAGTTTAGAAAATAAATTACAAGCAGAAATTAAACTTGCAGGGCTAGATTTTTTGGGTATTAAACCTCATGTAATTATTCTCACTCGTCTGATTCCCAACTGTCAAGGAACTTCTTGTAATCTGCGGTTAGAAAAAGTTGATAATACAGAAAATGCTTGGATTTTACGAGTTCCTTTTACAGATTTAAACTCAGATTTTGATGAAGAAATTACAAATCACTGGATTTCTAAATATGAGATTTGGCCTTATTTAGAAAAATTTGCAGAAGATGCAGAACCAGAACTTTTAAAACAATTTCAAGGAAAACCAAATTTAATTATTGGTAACTATAGCGATGGTAATTTAGTAGCTTTTCTCCTTTCTCGTAGCTTAAAAGTCACACAATGTAATATTGCTCATGCTTTAGAAAAACCAAAACACTTATTTAGTAACCTTTATTGGCAGGAATTAGAAGAAAAATATCACTTTTCCACATTATTTACTGCTGATATCATTAGTATGAATGCAGCAGATTTTATTATCACTTCCACCTATCAAGAAATAGTAGGAACACCAGACACAATCGGACAATATGAATCTTACAAATGTTTTACCATGCCCCAACTATATCATGTCATTGACGGTATTGATTTATTTAACCCTAAGTTTAACATGGTATCACCAGGAGTAAGTGAAAGTTTATTTTTTCCATACTATCAAACAGAATTGAGAAATCCTCAACAAACTGAGCAAATTAAAAATCTCTTATTTCATCATCAAAATGATCATATTCTTGGTTACTTAGATGATATTCATAAAAGACCTATTTTTGCAGTTGCACCTATCACTTCAATTAAAAATTTAACTGGTTTAGCTGAAGTGTTTGGTAGAAGCCAAGAATTACAAGCAAGATGTAATCTCATTTTGTTAACTAGTAAATTATCAGTTGATGAAGCTACAGACCCTGAAGAAACAGAGGAAATAAATAAACTTTACAATATTATTAATGAGCATCATCTTCAAGGTAAAATTCGCTGGTTAGGAATGCGCTTACCAAGCCATAAGATTGGTGAAGCCTATCGAATAATTGCTGATTATCAAGGAATTTATATACATTTTGCTTTATATGAAGCCTTTGGACGCAGCATTTTAGAAGCAATGATTTCTGGCTTACCAACCTTTGCTACTAAATTTGGTGGAGCATTAGAAATCATCGAAGATTGGCAAAATGGATTTCATCTTAATCCCACAGATTTTCAAGATACAGAAACCACAATTATCAATTTTTTAAATAAATGTGATCACAACCCAGAATATTGGTTAGAAAATTCCCAATGGATGATTCAGCGAATTCGTCATAAATACAGTTGGGAATCACACACGGAACAATTACTAATTTTAGCAAAAATGTTTAGTTTTTGGAACTTTATTGCTCCAGAAGATAATGATGCCAGAGATAGATATATGGAAACACTATTTTATCTCATTTATAAGCCCAGGGTAGACAAAATGATCGCCCAACATCAAGAAAAATATGCCCCTATTTAAGTTCAGAATTAAGTTAAAGATTAAATCAAAAATAAACTCTCTTTAATTCGTGAATGTTTAATTTTATGACTGCTAAAACAATGGAAACAAAAAACGATTTTATTTACACAGATTGGATGTTAATAGAAAATCAATTTAACCCTGAAGAATTACAAACTAGAGAAACAATATTTACCATTGGTAATGGTTATTTAGGAACTAGAGGCAGTTTTGAAGAAGGTTATCCTCAAGCATTATCAGCTACATTAATTCATGGTGTTTATGATGATGTTCCCGTAGTTTATACTGAACTGGCTAACTGTCCAGACTGGTTACCATTGGTAGTAATTATTGATGGCGATCGCTTTCGTTTAGATCAAGGTAAAATCTTAAAGTACAACCGTGAACTTGATCTGCATCAAGGGGTTCTCCGTCGTTCCGTGCGTTGGTGTAGTCCCATTGGTAAAACCATTGATATTAGATTTGAACGTTTTGCGAGTTTAGCAGATCATCACGTACTAGCACAAATCTGTACATTAACAGCATTAGACTTTCATGGCTTGGTCGAAATTCAGGCGAGTATCAACGGCTACCCAGAAAATAAAGGTTTCAATCACTGGGAAGGATTAGATCAAGGGAAAATTGACCGAGGTTTTTGGTTACACAGTCGCACCCGCACCTCCCGTATTCATCTCGGAATGGCAGCAAAAATAACCGTTTCAGGAATTGAAGCCGCTCTACAGGTAAATACTGCACCCGGTTATCCTAGCATCAATGCAACTTTTTTCTGTGAACCACAACAGACCGTAACTGTAGAAAAGATTGTTACTGTTTTTACTTCACAGGATGTCAGTGAGCCAGTATCAGCTGCACAAGAAAAACTCTCTCGGTTAGATAATTATATATCTCTTCATGATGCTAATCAACAAGCATGGGCTGAGATTTGGCAGCAAAGCGATATTACAATTGAAGGAGATAGTAAGGCTGCTTTTGCTGTACGTTACAACTTATTTCAATTATTAATTGCTGGATCTCATCAAAATGAAACAGTGAGTATTCCCGCCAAAACTCTCTCAGGATTTGGTTATCACGGTCATATTTTTTGGGATACGGAAATTTTTATTTTGCCATTTTTTACTTTTACTCAACCAGAAATAGCTCGGAATTTACTTACTTACCGTTATCATACTTTAAATGGAGCGCGACGGAAAGCAGGTCATTATGGATACCAGGGTGCAATGTATGCCTGGGAAAGTGCGGTGACAGGGGATGAAGTAACACCCCGGTGGTCGTTACTCAATGATTATTATGCCGAAGATGTCAGAATTTGGTGCCGTGATCGGGAAATTCACATTAGCTCAGTGATCCCCTACGCTATATGGTACTACTGGCGGGTGACAGGAGATGATGAATGGTTAAAAGATTATGGCGCAGAGATAATTTTTGATACCGCAATTTTTTGGTCGAGTCGTGTTGAATTAAATCCTCTCACTCAACATTATGAAATACGCAGTGTTATAGGTACAGATGAATACCATGAATTAGTGCATAACAATACATTTACTAATCGAATGGTGCAATGGCATCTAGAAAAAGCTTGTACAATATATGACATTTTATCTAGTAAATATCCTGATAAAATAGCAGAATTAGAACAGAAATTGCAGCTATCCGCAGAAATGAGAAATCATTGGTTAAAAATCATTGATAAAATTTGCATTCTCTACGACTCAGAAACAGGATTAATTGAACAATGTGAGGGATTTTTTCAATTAGCTGATCTCAACCTAGCAGACTACGAACCCCGTCAAAAATCCATACAAGCCATCTTAGGTATTGAAAGCACAAACAAACACCAAGTTCTCAAACAGCCAGATGTATTAATGTTGATTTATTTAATGCGGGAATCTGCGGAGTTTCCCTACAACAGAAAAAGTCTAGAAGCTAATTGGAATTATTACGCACCCCGCACGGATATTACGTATGGTTCTTCCCTTGCACCAGCCATTCATGCCATACTAGCCGCCGACTTAGGTAAAACCCAGGAAGCCTATGAACGCTTTATGCAAGCGGCTATGGTAGATTTAGAAGATAGAAGAGGAAATACAAATGACGGCATTCATGGCGCTAGTGCTGGCGGTATTTGGCAAGCTGTTATTTTCGGTTTTGCAGGTATCCAATTTACAGACACTCAACCCGTAGCCCATCCCCATTTCCCCCCAGGATGGACACGCTTAAAGTTTAAATTATACTGGCGTGGTAGATGGCATGATTTTGATTTACGCCCCATTTCCCTACCTTCTCCACATCCCCACATCCAGGGTGTAATTTTTGATTTAGATGGTGTGTTAACGGATACATCAGAATATCACTATCAAGCTTGGCAGAAGTTAGCAGATGAAGAAGGTATACCTTTTAACCGTCAAGCTAATGAAGCATTGAGGGGAATTTCTCGTCGTGCTTCATTAATGTTAATTATTGGTAATAGGAAATATTCGGAACTGCAAATACAAGAAATGATGGAACGTAAGAATAATTATTATGTAGAATTAATTGAAAATATTACCCATAATAATTTGTTACCGGGTGCAGTTTCTTTATTAGATAATTTGCGAGTAGCGGGATTAAAAATAGCTATTGGTTCAGCTAGTAAAAATGCTCATTTAGTAATTGAAAAGTTAGGAATTATTGATAAATTAGATGTTATTGCTGATGGTTATAGTGTGCAAAAACCTAAACCAGCCCCAGATTTATTTTTATTTGCAGCCCAACAATTAGGAATTGCACCCCAGCAATGTGTGGTGTTTGAAGATGCTGCCGCAGGTATAGAAGCTGCTTTAGGTGCAGGTATGTGGGTGGTGGGTATGGGACAACCAGAAAGGCTAGGAAATGCTCATATTATCCTACCGAGTTTAGTGGATTTAACTTGGGAAAAATTGCAAGCTAAATTCAGGGATTTTGCTTTACAAAACAGAGCATAATTATCGCAAATCTACTAAAAAATCAGGGACTTCTAGAATATGAAAATATACCAACAATGCCACCACAATTGTATAAAGTGTAGAACCACCTAAACCCAAAATTAAATCTCGTTTGACATTACGCTTTTCTTCCTGAAAAAACATATCCATAGCTCCCATTTGCATCATCACAATACCCAATACATTAGAAAGCCAATAGCCAATAACTGTAAACGGTAAAAACCAATCTGGTTTTGCCCAACTTACTAAGTAACCAAATAACAAAGCAATCGGTAAATTAAAAAATACATCATTCCACCATGATAGCGGTGATAACATATAACCTATGCCGACAAATAAACTACCACGTAATTTTTTAAACATTTATTTATTCCTCTCATTAATGTTATTTAACTAGAAAAATCAAAAACTTAAATTTGGTAAATCATCAGCTTTTTTGAGAATAAATAAACTTTCATCTCCGCCTCTGCCAATTCTCAATGTTTCATCTAAATAAGTAATATCAAGCGTGGGAATTCTACCTTTTGGTCCTTTAGCATCTACAACTTTAAAAGGATTTAGTTGAGGAGTGTTAACACCTATAATTTTATCAATTGCTAAAAAGCGTTTATCAAAATAAACATTGATTCGTTTATCTGGTAAACCAGATGTATCTAAGTCAGGTTCAAAAATAGCTGTTACTTTCACATATCCAGAGATGATTTTTAAAGGGTGTTTTACCTGTGCTAAATTGAAAAACTTTTTATCTGCAACATTAATTACTTGATAAACTTTACCTATTTGTAAACCCAAGGGGAGAGAGTCTAAAGCACGAATTTCTCTAGCTGTTGAATATTGTAATTGCCAAGCTCCATTTAATAAATTAACGGCATTTTGAATTGGTTGAGGATGAGGATTTAGATTTTCTAAGTCTACAGTTAACTTTTCTATTTCTGCGGCTTGATTAGTGTTGATTTTTAAATTTGTAATAGGAGAACCATCATCTTGGGTTTTAATTTTTTTTAGTAATGTATGTAACTGTGCTTTTAATGTTTGACAATCCATAAACTGAGATATTTCTGTAATTAACAAATAAAATTGTACCTCAAAATGGAACTCAAAACCGTCACTTTAGAAATTCCTGTAGATTGTAACCTGATTTTAGGAC
The DNA here is from genome assembly GCF_038050375.1 of Okeanomitos corallinicola TIOX110. Classification (NCBI taxonomy): domain Bacteria; kingdom Bacillati; phylum Cyanobacteriota; class Cyanophyceae; order Nostocales; family Aphanizomenonaceae; genus Okeanomitos; species Okeanomitos corallinicola. The sequence goes on from NZ_CP150886.1 coordinate 740,353, forward strand.
AAACCCACTTTATCAAAACTGTCGAGGATTTATATGAAATTATGGTGGGTATATCCTCACAGGTAAAGTTTGGAATTGCTTTCTGTGAAGCATCCGCAGCTTGTTTAATTAGAATTGCTGGAAATGACCAGAATTTGCAAGCTGTAGCTATTAAAAATGCCCAAACTATCAGTGCTGGACATAGTTTTTTAATTGTTTTAAAAGATGCTTATCCTATCAATTTTCTCAATGCTATTAAACAATGTCCAGAGGTATGTAATATTTATTGTGCTACCGCTAATAATGTACAGGTGGTTTTAGCAGAAACTACACAAGGAAGGGGTATTCTTGGTATAATTGATGGATTTTCACCCCAAGGTGTAGAAGGAAGTGAAGATATAAAAGCACGCCAAGAATTACTGCGTCAATTTGGTTATAAAATGTAGTTATGGTAAAAAATAGTGATTACTTATCGAGAAAAAATTATTAATTTATGGGCTGTGTTTTTATTAGGAACACTGTTTCATACCCAATTGGGTTTAATGCCATTATTTCATAGTTTAAATGTGGTGGAATCACAACCAGCTAAATCACTTGATGAAGTTTCGTTGATTTTTTGGTTAATGTTGGGCTTTTTTATGTTGCCAATGTTAGCAATTATTGGTACTACATTTACAGAAAATAAACGTTATCGGATCTTGCATTTTGGGTTGAGTGTATTTTATGGTTTTATGAACTTAATGCACCTAGTTTTAGATTTACTTTTACCGCGAGTAATTTGGTATCAAATTGCTTTGATGGCGTTTTTGTTTTTGCTTGGTTTGTTGTTGATTTTTGTGGCTTATCGGTGGATGAAATATCCAGTAAATAGACAAAATTAGTTAGAGGATATTTCTATCCCTTGGAGTTAAGGAATAGGAATCAAAATTTATTTAACATTTATGTAGACTGGGTTGATACAATTTAAGGGTTTAGCAATGCTAAACCCCTACATTAGTTATAATTTAGATAACTTTCTTACAAATCAATTTCCCCTCTTAACACCGTTGCATCATTAGTATGAGAAATTTTAAACCCAAGTTTTTCACAGACTCGCTGCATCCCTAAATTATCTCCTAATATCTCAGCCGAAATACAGCAGATTTTTTCGGTTTTCCCTACTTCTACTAACCTGCGGACTATTTCCGTACCTAAGCCTTGACATTGAAATTTATCACTCACCAACATAGCAAATTCTGCCGCATTATTTCCATGTAATTTACTCAATCTTCCTACAGCTAAAATTTCCGTTTCTTTGGTTTCTGGGTTTTCATATTCTGCAACTAAAGCCATTTCCCGGTCATAGTCAATAAAACAAATTCTTGTTAGTCTTTCATGGGCAATTCTTTGACTTAATTTGATTAAATGAAAGTAACGTAAATACACACTTTCTGCTGATAGAGTTTGATGAAATTTTACTATCAATGGTTCATCTTCAGGACGGATGGGACGGATAGTAACTGATGTACCATTTTTCATTTTCCAACTACTAACATATTGGTGAGGATAAGGACGAATTGCTAATTTTGGTAATTGTTCATCTTTCACATCCACAGAATGTAAAACTATTCTGCTATCTAATGCTATTAAACCACCAGGATAATCAGCAGTGGGAGGAATAGCTAATAAAGGATTAATGTCTATTTCTTTAATCAAAGGTTGTTCTACTACCAAATGACTAAATACTACTAATAATTCTTCTAAAGCTGTCATATCTACACTTTTTCTACCCCTCACACCTTTTAAAGCTTGATAGATTTTTGTTTGTTCCATCATTCTTCTTGCTAGGGTAGTATTTAAAGGTGGAAGTGCAATAGAACTATCTTGAAAAACTTCTACTAATTCTCCTCCAGCACCAAATAATAATACTGGCCCAAATTGGGGATCTAAACTACTACCAATTATCAATTCATAACCGCTAGTTTTTACCATTTTCTGTACGGTTACACCTAAAAAATCTTCCGGTTTCGCTTTTTCTAAAACCGCAGTTTCTATTAAGTGATAGGCTCTTTTTACAGCTTCTGCATTTCGTAAATTTAACTGTACTCCCCCCACGTCTGTTTTATGGGTAATGGTTTGGGAATACAATTTTAACACCACCGGATAACCAATTTTTTCTGCACATTCTATCGCTGCTTCTGCACTTTTAGCAATACTTCCCGCAACTACAGGAATACCATAAGCTGCTAATATTTCCTTAGATTCAAATTCGGTTAAAATTGTTCTGCCAGCTTTTCTAGCTTCGTTAATAATGGTTTCTACTAATACACAATCACGGGTATTAATATCGCATTCTAAACTTGGTAATACCGGAGTTTCATAAATTCCTTGGAGGTTATAACTATATTTCCACATATAGCTAAATATCCGCGCTGCTGTATCAGGATAAGCATAGGTGGGAATACCTTGATTATTAAGAATTTTTTGTCCTTCGGCAACATCTTCCCCACCCATCCAACTTGCTAAAATTGGTTTATTTGACATTTGCGAATAGGGTTTTAATTCTTCAGCAATTTTTGTTGGATCGGTCATTGCTTGGGGTGTTAAAATTACTAATAAACCATCACTATTCGGATCTTTAGCAGCAATTTCTAAGGCTTTTGTATAACGTTTTGGATCGGCATCTCCTAAAATATCAATGGGGTTATTATGACTCCATTGTGGAGGCAAAATTCCGTTTAAACCTTGAATTACTGCTTCGGAAATTTCTGCTAGTTTCCCTCCACTTTCTATTAATGTATCTGTGGCTAATACTCCAGGGCCACCAGCATTTGTTAGAATCGTTAAACGTGAACCTTTCGGTCTTGGTTGTTTTGCTAATACTTCTGACATATCAAATAAATCAGAAATACTATTAACTCTTAATACTCCACATCTTCTAAATGCAGCATCTAAAACCGCGTCACTTCCTGCTAATGATCCTGTGTGAGAAGCGGCCGCTTTTGCTGCTGCTGCTGTCCGACCGGCTTTAATAACAATTATCGGTTTTGTTAATGCTACTTCTCTCGCTGCGGAAAGAAAAGAACGTGCATCACCGATTGATTCCATATAAATGACAATACTTTTTGTATTAGGGTCATCTCCTAAATAATAAATTAAATCTCCCCAACCAATATCTAACATTGAACCGATGGAAACAAAGGCACTAAAACCAACTTTTTCCTGTAAACTCCAATCTAAAATTGATGTACATAATGCCCCACTTTGACTGAGGAAACCTACATTTCCTGGTTGTGCCATTTTACTAGCAAAGGTGGCATTTAAACCAGACATTGGACTCATGACACCTAAACAGTTTGGTCCAATAATTCTAATTTTTCCTTTGTGTGCTATTTCCAGAACTTCTCTTTCTAAAGCAATACCTTTTTCTCCTGCTTCTTTAAATCCTGCGGAGATGATAATTGCTCCTTTAATTCCGGCTTTTACACAATCAGAAATAATCTGTGGTACTGTGGGAGCGGGGGTGGCAATTATCGCTAAATCTATTTTTTCAGGAACATCAAAAATACTAGGATAGGCTTTAATTCCTAAGACACTATTCCGTTTAGGATTGATGGGAAAAACCGTTCCATTAAAGGGATTTGTAATTAAATTCCAGAGTAATGTTCTCCCCACACTTCCAGGTTTTTCACTTGCACCAATAACAGCAACTGTTTTAGGTGCAAAAATCGCATCTAACGGGTTTATTCTCTCAGTTTGTAAGATATCGTAAGCTGTATCTGTAGTTAGTTTGATAGATGCTTGCATAACGACTCCTTTCAATAGGTGATAGTTAACAGGTGACAGGTGACAGGTGACAGTAAAGATGGGGTGATGGGGAGGGATATTTACCTGCTGACTCCTGACTTCTTCATTCTGAGTTCAGCTATAAATTGTGATTTTGATTGAGGATTTCCATGATTTTGGTAAGGGCAATTTCCATACCTTTTTCTGCCGTTGGTGAAATTTGATCGCTTAATTCAAAGTTTACTCCTGGTACTGTAATTAACCACGTTTCTGGACAATTATTATAGAGAAATTTAGCTAAATAAAGTAGAGATTGTGGATCACAAATATGTCCATTAATATTCTGTGAATAAGATGGTAATAATGAAATTACCTTTACTTTATCCGATTGATAATCAACACAGGCATCTACAAAAATCGCTAACCTAGCACTTGCTAAAGGTTCAGATAATTCTGGTGTTAATTGGTGAACTGCAATAGATTTTACGGATAATAAACCTCTGGATTTTATAATTCTTGCTATCATTTGTCCAATAGCATCATCACCCCGTAATTCATTACCATAACCAATCACTATTGCAGTTTCCATTATTTCTGCCTTCTTTCCATCTAGTAATTAATGTTCCGAAACTAGCACAATCCTATAACGAGCTTTATTTGCTGCAACTTTATCCATTGCGGCATTAATATCAGATAATTCCATTATTTCAATCATGGGTTTTATTTGGTTTATTGCTGCAAATTCTAGCATTTCTCGCATAAATCTCCGTCCTCCCACCACACTACCAACAATAGCTTTTTGACCAAAAACTAAGGGCAAAAGTGGAATATTTAGAGTAGCAGTAGGAAGACCAAGAATACAAAAGACTCCATTATTAGCTAGTAAATTAAAACATTTATCCCAATCAATTGCTGATGAACTTGTACTAATTATTAAATCCTGTTTTCCGCTAAAATTTTCAATTTCTTCTGCATTATCCCATTGACAAAAATGGTGCGCTCCAAAGTCTTTAGCTTCCTTTTCTTTGTCAGCAGAAGTAGAAAAAGCTGTAACTTCAGCCCCCATCGCTCTGGCAAATTTGATGGCTAAATGTCCTAGTCCACCAATACCAATTACTCCCACTTTCATCCCCGGATGTTTGATATAAGTTCTCAAGGGAGTATAAACAGTAATTCCCGCACATAATAGAGGAGCAGCACTAGCAGAATCTAAAGCATCAGGGATTTTATAAGCAAAATCAGCAGGAGCGCGTAAACGATTGGCAAATCCTCCATGATTACCAACAATTAATCCTGTATAACCTTGCTGACAGATGTTTTCTTCTCCTCTTAAACAAGCGTCACAAGTTCTACAAGAATTGCGAATCCAACCAAAACCAACACGATCTCCCACTACAAATGCAGTCACATCTTCACCTATTTGGGTGACTTTTCCTACCACTTCATGACCCGCAACCAGAGGAAATTTACTCACATTCCAGTCATTATCTCTCATGTGAATATCAGTGTGACACAAACCATTATGAGTCACTGCAATTTCAATATCTTGACGACCTAATTTTGCTGGCTCATACTCCCATTTATGGAATTTTTCTCCTTGTTTCAACGCTGCATAACTTTGAAATTTTTTAGTTAGTGTCATCAGAGTTTATCCTAGATTTTTTATGAGCTTAGTATTGATTTTATTTCATGTTCCCGTAACTATCTAAATTAAAGTCTGATATCACAATAAATTACACGAAAAGTTAAACTTCTTAATACGGTATAAATCATTATTAAAAATTATTAAATCTCCCATTTAAAATGATCAAAAATAGGTTTATTTTTTAAATAAAATATCAAAAGTTGAGGAACTCGTGAGGAATCACCCAAAAACAAACGCAAATTTATGTTAATAGTGGATGTAATTTATGGATAATTGGTTATATAATCAGTTCGGTTAAAATTAAACCAGTCAAAAAATTAGATAAATTGTGAGGCTGTTTTATGCCTGAAGTCAATTTTCAACAGCCAATTAACAGTGCTGCAAATATTATTGAAGAATATGCAGCCGGAAAACGAGACTTTGAAAAAGCAGAATTAGGTAACGCTAATTTGCAAGGTGTGGATTTAAAAGGATCTGACTTTAGCTATGCAGATTTAAGTACAGCTAATCTCAGTCGTGCTAATCTGCGCGGATGTGATTTGAGTTTTGCCGATTTGAGTCAAGCTAATTTACAAGATGCAGACTTACGCGGTGCAATGTTGTTTTCTACTGATTTGCGTCAAGCTGATTTACAAGGAACACATTTAGAAAAAGCAGATTGTAACCATAACACCCATTTTCCCACCAATTTCGACCCCGTGGCCGCAGGGGTAAAAATGAGTGAATAACCATCACAAAATCCCCCCTTTAGGGGGTTTCAAACTATGCTGTAAAATAGAACTCCGACTTCTTTAATAAGTCGGAGATATCACTAACTTAATTCCGACAAATTTGATTAACAACAGTCCCATCTTTTGCAACTAATTCTATTAATAACGGCATCTGTCCCACCGCATGAGTAGAACAACTCAAACAAGGATCAAAAGCCCGAATTCCAGCCTCTACCCGGTTTAACATTCCTTGCTTAATATCATTACCTTGGACAAAATGACGAGCAATTTGAGCAACGGTACGATTCATTGCTAAATTATTTTGACCAGTTGCAATAATCAAATTTACCTTTTCCATCAAACCATTTTCATCAACTTTATAATGATGGAATAAAGTACCCCTTGGTGCTTCACTTACACCTACAGCTTCCAATTGATTAATACCAGCTTCCGCACGTAAACGAGTTGATAAAATATCCGGGTCATCCAGTAAAATTTCAATGTGTTCAATACAAGCCAAAATTTCAATTAACCGCGCATAGTGATAAAAGAAAGAAGATTTTACAGTACCAGTTCCATGACTGCGAAATTCTTTTAATTCCTTATCTGCTAATGGTGTACCAATGTGACTACAAACATTCAATCTGGCTAATGGTCCAACACGATACATTCCACTTTCTAAACTGCAATGATCGCTAGTATCAGGATAACCTAAAGGACGATAGTAAGGAGATTTCAAATAAGAATCTGGTTGGACAGCTTCACCGATAAATTGATGATAATTAGCAGCATCTAATTTATCAGCAACAATGTTACCAGCACTATCCACAAACCGAATATGTCCCTCGTAGGTTTCCCATAAACCTTCAGAAGTAACTAAACCCATAAACAAACTAGGGAAATTACCAAAAGTTTGCGCTTCCTTTTCGTAATCTTTTAACAAACCTTTAAATAAATCTATAGCATTTAAAACAGTGGTTTTTGCTTCGGGAATTCTTTGTTGAATATGCGTCCGGTTTTCTTCAGTTAAAGGATCACTAACACCACCAGGAACAGCCCAAGAAGGATGGACTTTTTTACCTCCTAATAATTCAATTATTTCCTGTCCAAATTGCCGTAAACGAATTCCACCTCTAGCTAATTCTGGGTCAGATGCGATCAAACCAAATACATTTCTGTTTGCTGGTTCGCTATCCATTCCTAATAACAAATCTGGCGCACTGAGGTGGAAGAAACTTAAAGCATGAGATTGGACAATTTGCCCTAAATTCATTAAACGCCGTAATTTTGTCGCTGCTTTGGGAATAGTTACAGACAGGATTTGGTCACCTGTTTTTGCCGATGCTAATAAATGACTCACAGGACAAATACCGCAAATTCTCGCAGTAATTCCCGGCATTTCTGGAAACGGACGACCGACACAAAATTTTTCAAACCCACGAAATTCTGTCACATGAAACCGCGCATCATTTACCTGACCATCATCGTCTAAATAAATGCTAATTTTAGCGTGGCCTTCTATTCTAGTAACCGGATCAATAACAATTTTTTTCATAATTGTAGTTATTAGTTATTAGTTATTAGTTATTAGTTATTAGTTATTAGGAAAAGGGAACAGGAGACAGAAGGTAGTAGATGCCGGGGAGATGCTCAACAATTTCTTATATTCCCTATTTCCCTATTTCCCTATTTCCTTATTACTGTCACCTGTCACCTATAAATCATAAACTCTAGCTTCTTCGGCTTCTGGGTACTCTTCACAATATTCTTCAAAAGCTGTTTTTAGAGGTTTTAAAGCTCGTTGGTGAGAAATTTCTGCTTGTATTTCTTCCACTACATCCCATGCGGCTGCACATTCGGCGGAATTAATTCCTTTTTCTGCACACACTTGACGAGCTTTTCTAATTTCATCTTGTAATTCTTGTTCTAATAAAATTGCATGGGGTTTTTCTAAAGCACTGCTGCCCGCTAAAATGTCAGTTATGGAAATTATTCCTAATAATTCGCCACTAATTACAGGCGCACGATGTAAACGATGATCAGCAAATAATCGCGCTACATATTCTAAAGCCAAACCCGGATTAACTACAATACAAGGTTTAGTCATAATTTCATAAACCCGTACTTTGTTAGGATCTTTTCCGTAAGCTATGACTTTATAAACTATGTCGCTTTCTGTAACAATTCCATAGGCATCTTGATTATGACGACGATCTACAATTAATGCTCTCCAGTCTCTAGCTTTCATTAAATCCACTGCTTCTTTGACTGTAGCAGAACCACGAATCATCGCTACATCTTTTGTCATTACATCTGCTGCTGTTAACATAATTTACCTCTTAAATAATAGGTGACAGGTGACAGTAAAAAAGGAATAGGTAAGACTTTTAAATATTACCATTGTTCAATTACCAATTACCCAAACTTAATCATTTCTCTTCCTACCATTTCTGGCATTTCTCCTTTTAACAACGGTTCTAATGTATCACGAATCCGGGACGCTGAGGGAGGACAACCGGGTAAATAAATATCAACTGGTACTATGTGATGAACAGGTACAACTTTATCAATTAAGGGTGGAACTATACCCGGTGCATGGGGGATTTGTTGGTTTAAATCTGCACCTTCAATATAAGCTAATTGTAAACTTACATCAGCATTTCCTGTAGGGTTCCGCATCGCGGTTACATTACCTGTAACTGCACAATCTCCAAAGGAAATTATTGTTTTTGTTCTCTCTCTAATTTGGTGGATTAATTCTAAATGTTCTTCATTGGCGATCGCTCCTTCAACTAATACTACATCTACCCCTTCTGGATATTCTTTAATATCAGCAATGGGACTATAAACTACTTCAACTTGGGCGGCTAATTCTATTAACCATTCATCCAAATCTAGGAAGGACATATGACATCCAGAACATCCACCTAACCAGACTGTAGCTAGTTTTATTTTATTCATACTTTACCTTGTTATTTATAGTTAATAATTTCCACTCTTTAACAACATTGAGAGGAACTGATATATTAATAGACTTTGCACCTGGTAAAGGAATTGCTAAATTTAATGGTTCTGTCGGTAAAATTGGTAAGATTTCATTGAAATCATATTGACCAATTGTCGGGGCTGGTGCTTCATCTAAAAATATATCAGGAGCATCCCAGATTTGACCAGTATTTGACGTAATTCTTAACGGTTGAGGATGTATTAATTCTTCAGAACCAGGAAAGCCAACTAAGCGCAAATTAATATTAGATTTTTGCCCAAGATACACTTGTTTAAATAATACGACTTGCCAAACTTTACCTGAGCTATCATCTAATTTTGTTTGTGAACTATAAAGAATTTCTTCTGGAACTGGTTCTATTTTTGTGGTGAGAGCGATCGCACTCTGTCCGGTAAAATCTCCTAAACCCAGGAATAGGAATATTGTCAATATTCCTACTGTTAAAATACGCCTAATGATGTTGACCATATCATTTACTTATGGCTAATAACTAATGACTAAAAATTCCATTCTTTCTTGGTTCTGGCATTAAATAAAAAGTTAATTTTACCTCGGTCATGTACCATTTCACCCACACTTGCACCTTTATTAAATAGCGCACCTGTAGGACAAGCATTTACACATTTACCACAAGATGTACAGGTTTGGGAAGTTCCCCAAGGTTGACTTAAATCAGTAATTACGTGAGATTTTGATCCTCTACCTGCCATATCCCAAGTATGTGCGCCTTCAATTTCATCACATACACGCACACAACGAGTACACAAAATACAACGATTATGATCTATGGCAAATCTATCATGGGAAGTATCAACAGAACGTTTAGGATTTTGATATTCTAAACTTACATGATCCATGCCCATTTCTATGGCTAAATCTTGTAATTCACAATTACCATTAGCCACACAAACTGAACAAATATGATTACCTTCGGCAAATAACATTTCGATAATTGTGCGGCGATATTTTTGCAGGCGATCGCTATTTGTATTCACCTCCATTCCTTCCGCAACTTTGGTAACACAAGCCGGTAAAAGTTTATTTATCCCAGCAATTTCTACCAAACACAAGCGACAAGCGCCCACATCTCCCACACCTTCTAAATGACAAAGTGTAGGAATATGCACACCCGCTTCCTGTGCCGCTTCTAGCAAGGTTTCATCTTCACGAGCGCTAATCATTTGCCCATTAATTGTTAATGTTTTTACTGTCATAATAATTTGATAATTGGTAATATTCTTCGCTATTACTGTCAACTGTCACCTGTCAACTGTCACCTGTCAACTGTCACCTGTTACCTGTCAACTGTCACCTAATTAATGCTAAATACTCATCTCGGAAATATTTCAAAGTGCTAAAAACTGGATTTGGTGCAGACTGACCTAAACCACATAAACTTGTATGTTTTACCATGTCGCAAAGTTCTTCTAATAATTCCAAATCAGCTTGTGCAGCTTTACCATCACTAATTTTGGTTAATAAATCATGTAATTGCACAGTTCCCACCCGACAGGGAATACACTTACCACAGGATTCATCCATGCAAAATTCCATGAAGAATCGCGCCACATCTACCATATTTGTGGTTTGATCCATCACAATCATCCCACCAGAACCCATCATTGATCCCAGTGCAGTTAAGGATTCATAATCTACAGGTGTAGCAAATGCTGATGCAGGGATACATCCCCCAGAAGGACCGCCAGTTTGTACTGCTTTGGCAATACCACCATCGGGAACACCACCACCCATTTCTTGAACAATTTCTTCTAAAGTTGTCCCCATTGGCACTTCAATTAAACCAGTATTGCGGATTTTTCCAGCTAGTGCAAAAACCTTTGTCCCCTTACTTTTTTCCGTACCAATACCCGCAAACCAATCAGCACCTTTTCTGATAATTGGCGCAATATTGGCAAAGGTTTCTACATTATTAATTAAGGTTGGATAACCCCATAAACCAGACTCAGCCGGATAAGGTGGCCGGGGATGAGGTACGCCGCGTTTACCTTCAATAGAAGCCATTAAAGCTGTTTCTTCACCACAAACATAAGCACCTGCACCAATGCGAATTTCAATTTTAAAATCAAAGGGTGAATCAAATATTTGTGAACCTAAAAGTCCCAATCTTTGGGCTTGGCGAATAGCAGTTTCTAATCTTTTGATCGCAATGGGATATTCTGCCCTAACGTAAATATAACCTTGACTTGCACCAATGGCATAAGCCGCGATCGCCATCCCTTCTAACAACCGATGAGGATCACTTTCTAACACACTCCGATCCATAAATGCACCGGGATCACCTTCATCAGCATTACAAATTACATACTTTTTATCACCTTTCGATTTTGCCACCGTCGCCCATTTTAAACCCGTAGGATAACCAGCACCACCTCTACCTCTTAACCCACTTTTAGTAATAGTTTCTACTACCTCAGAGGGTTTCATTTCTCTTAATACTTGATAAAGGCCTTGATAGCCATTTTCAGCAATGTAAGATTGAATCCTCTCCGGGTCAATTTTACCGCTATTTTCTAGCACAATTGGTAATTGACGAGTAAAAAATGGCTGATGTAAATCTTGCTGTTTTAAATTCGTTTCTTTACCCTCTATAGCATCAATTACTTTTACTGAATCTTCTGGTTTTACTTGTTCAAAAAGTTTACTTTCTTTGTTGCTTTCTTGATCCACTTGTACTAAGGGACCTTGACAACAAAGCCGCATACAACCCACACCAGAAACATGAATTTTATCTTCTAAACCCGCAGCTTTCACCGCAGCATCTAAATTATCTTTTACTGCTTGAGAACCAGAAGACAAACAACCCGCAGCAGTACAACAACGAACCTGTACAGGTTTAGTTTGATCATGTTCAATTCTCGTAATTTCTAATAATTCATTTAGTTCCATGCTGCCATTCTCCTATTTTTTTACACACAGATTCTGATGTTTGATTTCCAGCCACAGCACCATCAAAAACTACTGCTGGTGCAATCCCACAAGCACCCAAACATCTAGCAGTTAATAGGGAAATTTCGCCATCTGGTGTAGTATCTCCAGCTTTAATTGCCGTTGCATTTTCTAAACTTGTCAGAATTTCTTGTGATCCTTTCACATAACAAGCTGTACCTGTACAAACCACACAATTATGTTTACCTTTCGGTGCGAGAGAAAACAAATGATAAAAAGTTGCTACCCCATAAACCCGACTAGGTGGTAATTTTAATTGATGGGCAATATACAGTAATAAATCTAATTCTAAATAACCGAATAATTCCGAAGCTCGATGGAGAATTTCAATCAGTGCATCTTGTTGATATTGGTGACGTTTGATCGTTGCATCCAACATTTTTAAACGTTTATCACCACTCGGATGATTCGCAGGAGGTGTAACTGTATTTCTCTTCATTATTGGTAATTTGGTAATTAATCATTTACTGTTACCTGCAACCTCTGACTTATTCCCTACTCCCTCTGAGCAAAATGTATAATATGCACTGAACAAGGTGCATGATGTAAAACGTAATTACTAACACTACCTATCAGTAATTCCGTAATTCCAGATAGTCCTCTTCTCCCAATTACAATCAAATCTGCATTCCAATTTTTAGCTAAATTGCAAATTACTTTACCTGCACTACCTACATTCTGTGTAAATTCAGTATTAATATTTTCCTTATTTGCTTCAGCGCAAAATGCCTGTAGCATTTCTAAACCTTCACTTCTATGAAGTTCTAATTTCTCCACATATCTTTTCATACTATCATCACCCCAACCTGGATAGTAATCCATATTAGAAACCATCATGGCATCCCCAAAGCCATTTTCATCAGGTGATAAAACATGAATCAACATCAACTTAGCTGATGTTAACTTTGCTAATGCCAAGGCTTGATCAAAAACCTGTCTACTTCTCTCCGAACGATCCAATGCCACCAAAATATTATTAAACATTGATACCCTCTATTTTAGCTCACTAATTATGGAAAATAAATCTGTTGATTTGGCAATACTGAATTAGTAAAAATACATTCATCTTCACAATTCTTTATTGTCTATCACCTACCCTGTTTTTTACTCTACATCTATGCTTATACGTAAACAATTTGAGGAACTTGTGAGGATAGGTTATAAGTAGTCGTGCAAAATAAATTTCATATTTAGGGAAGGTGACAGGTGACAGACAAGAGATACAGAGATTTCTATTGTTTTCCCAAATGTGCAATTAATTTTGCTCAGGTACTTATTATTTCTTAACAAGAATATATTTGTAATTAGTTGAAAAGTCAGAATAAAGAATCAAAAATGCAGAACAAATCACAATTACAGGCTTTTCCCACATTTCTTCGAAAAATATAAAATCTGATAATTATAAAATTTAGATAAAACCAAAAATTTACAGTAAATATTAAAACAAGTAAAAAGACGGGAAAAAATCAGGTAGCAGGGAACAGAGAACGGCTAACAGAACGCAATTCTAGGGACTTCTATTTTTAAACAAAATGTATAATTAATTTTGCACAGATATTTAATTCCCCTCCTGCTTCCTGCTTCCTGTCTAATGTGTAAATCTCATATAAATCTAAACCTTGGTTTGTAAAGACTTGAGTAACTCAGTATTCACACCAGATTCACGAGGAAGAGAAATCTTACCAGTACGGGCAATTTCCCTCAAGCCAAATTTTTGTAGCACTTGAACTATTGCCACCATTTTACCGGGATCACCCACAACTTCCAAAGTCACAGAATCTTCAGCCACATCCACAATTCGGCAACGGAAAATCTGAGAAATTTCAATTACTTCTGAACGATTGCTACTGGTAGCGTTCACTTTCAAAAGCATCAATTCTCTTTCGACACAAGGAGTCTCAGTAATATCCTGTACCTTGAGGACATTAACTAACTTATATAACTGTTTGGTGAGTTGTTCAATCACTCGATCATCACCAGGTACAACCATCGTAATTCGAGAAACTCCTCCCTGTTCAGCAGGGCCAACAGCAAGGCTTTCAATATTAAAACCACGACGAGCAAATAAACTGGAAATGCGGGATAAAACCCCCGCTTCATCTTCTACAAGCACGGAAAGAGTATGTTTCATCTTCGCCAACACAGGCTAGGGGAGCATGATATTAACGCAGGCCAGAACGATTGCCTACACTGGATTTGTTACCAAATTTAATTTTTGGTCTAAGCCCCTATTTTAACTTGAATCGTTGCCAAATATCTCTGGATCGGTAGATGCTACTTTTTCTGCCAACCTTTATACTGGTGATTTAGAATTCTTGATCTAGGAGTAAATTTCCCATGGCTTGGTTAAAACGACTATTTGGATTGGAAAAACCAGAAAATGCAGAGGTTAATCCAACTCCTCAACCTGTATCAGCAGCTGAAGCCACCACAGAAGGCATTCCTCCAGAACGTGTAGGCTTAAATGGCGAATATGATCAAAGCGGTTTAGCTAAACGGGTTGCATTAGCTTTTGATGAGGATGCAGCATTGACAGATTTTGACCGTCTGTGGGTAGCTCAACTAGGCAGCACCGTTGTATTAAAAGGTGAAGTTCCCAGTCAGGATATTCTCGATCAGATGGTTGATGTGGCTAGTTCTGTGAATGGTGCTACTGACGTAAATACTGAAGAAGTTTCAGTTGGATAGGTGATTGCTGATTAGGTTATTCTTTGCTCCCCACACCCAACACCTATATGTTGCGGCTAATCCAATTTAAAATCACCTCATTAACCTGTTCTGGTGATTCATCATGGGGACAGTGACCCACATCTTCTAAATACAAAACTTCTAATTTTTCGTTGTATTTGGCAAATTCAGTTGCTAATTTTGGGGGAACAAATTTATCTTTTCGCCCCCAAATTAATAACATCGGAATTGTTAAGTTTGGTAATATTTTCTTGACACTAGGACTGAACTCTGAACCTGTAGAAGCTTTAAACAAGGCAATAAAAGCACGAGTAGAGCCTCTGTCTTGAGGTGGTCCTGCTAAAATGTCTATTAGTTCATCTGTGATAGCTTCTGGATTAGCATAAGCTAAACCAGCCCAACGTCTTAAAGCTCCTGGTTTACGTACTACCTTAAATAATGGTTTAAGTAACAAAGGTGAAGCAAATATATTTTTAATCCCTGCTACTATTGGATGCAAAAAAGCTGGGATCGCCTCTTTTTCCAAGGAGGGATCAGGCAAACTCATCATGACTATGCCTCGCACCATATCAGGATGGGTAGCAGCAGCAACTAAGCTGATTAAAGAACCAATTGAGTTACCTATTAAGATTACGGGCTTGCGGATAAATGCTTGCCAAAACTCATAAACCTGCTCTACCCATAATTCAACACTATAATTAGCTGGAACTTTTTCGGAAGCACCAAAACCCAACATATCTAAAGCGTAAACTGTCTGATGTGTACCTAAAACTTCTAAATTATGTCGCCAATGACCAATGGAAGCACCAAAGCCATGTAACAAAATCAAGGGTGTGGCATTTTCGTCATGAAAACGAGGACGAATGTAGGTGTAGCGAATTTGCCACCCTCTCCACACCCAATCCCTCTGATTACCTACTCGTTGCTGCCAAGATAACCCAATAGTCACATATTCCTCCGCTAATTCCTGTCCCTAATCACAACTACTATATTAATGATTAGTAATTGATAACTATTCTCTATTCTATCCAATGCCCAATGCCCAATGCCCAATGCCCAATGCCCAATGCCCAATGCCCATGCACTTTATATGTCAATATGTTAAGGTATAGTTGTAATAATTATTAACTTTATGCAAGTTTATGTAATTTACATTAACTAATGTAGGGAAATCTGATCAAAGTGAGTAGAATGACAATTATAAAAGAGTAACCAATTATTGTATGGATTAGTTACCCTAAAGAAATAGACTCATTTTTAAGTTATGAGTTGATTACCTGAATTTTGCCCATCTAGGCATATCAACAAAACAAGTAAACCAAGACCAAGCCAAATCCTTAACTAAAAAGCTGCAAAAATCATAATGCCTGTGATTGAGAAAAAAAGAACTCGTGATCTGCCCCAAATTAACGAACGTATTCGCTTCCCAAAAATTAGGGTCATTGACACTGATGGAGCCCAATTGGGAATTATTACACCCCAGGAAGCACTACAACTAGCCGAAGAAAAAGAGCTAGACCTAGTATTGCTCAGTGATAAGGCTGACCCACCCGTCTGTCGAATCATGGACTATGGGAAGTTTAAATTTGAGCAGGAGAAAAAAGCGCGGGAAGCCCGGAAGAAACAGCATACGGCTGACGTAAAAGAGGTGAAGATGCGCTATAAAATCGAAGAACACGACTATAATGTACGTGTTAAGCAAGCAGAACGCTTCCTCAAAGACGGTGATAAAGTCAAAGCCACTGTAATGTTCCGGGGTCGAGAAATCCAACACAGTGATTTAGCGGAAGATTTACTTAAACGGATGGCTAATGATCTACAGACAATTGGTGAAGTACAGCAAGCGCCAAAGAAAGAAGGGCGAAATATGATGATGCTAATCTCACCCAAGAAGTAAGAAGCTAAAGTTTGTAAATGTTGAGGAAATAGGAAAAGTTGGTAAAAAATTACCAGTTACCTATTTCCTAGCGGTAAATTTATCTCAACGTGATAGTCCTGACTCCTGAGTGGGAAAGATAATACTCAGTTGTTCGGGACTTTTGTCATTCAGTAACTGTTATCCTAAATACTTAGCTGTTGTGCTGTGATGACCTGTTTCGCACCCCAGAAAAAACTGCATGGAATTAAAAAATCAGTGGTTAACTAGCAATAGAGGTTCTCTGGCCAGACTGCTTAAGTGGGTGAATCTTCGACCAGAGGAAGTTGAACGGACTTGGATGATGTTTGCCTTCTATACCATCGTATCTGTAGGATTGCGATGGGCAGAAGATAGCACTGTAGCCTTGTTTTTAGACGAATATGGTGCGGGAAAATTACCTTGGATTTATATTTCTAGTGCGGCCACAGGTGCTGGCTTAGTGATTTTATATTCTTGGTTACAAAAGGTTTTTCCATTACGTGCCGTAATTGTGGCGATCGCACCGGGAATGGTAATACCTTTATTCATATTGGTACTGTTGCGGTTGGGAATTCATATTTCCTACTCGGCCGTAATTATCATATTTATGCTGAGGTTGTGGGTAGATGCCTGCTATGTAGTCAATGACCTCAACACATCTATTGTTGCTAATCAATTATTTAATATTCGTGAGATTAAACGCACTTACCCATTGGTGAGTAGTGGCATCCTGGTGGCTGATGTCATCAGTGGCTTTAGTTTGCCAGTTTTACTTAAATTCATCAACCTGAATACAGTCATTCTCATCGCTTGTTTTGTTATTCTCTTAGGCTCGATCATTTTATTTTATTTAACCTATAAATACCCCTCAGCGTTTCCCCATACCCCACAACGCGAACTAACAGAAGAACAAGCCTCAAGGCATCGCCGTGTAGAAACGCCTTTAAAACGCTATGTTTGGCAGTTATTTGCTTTTTTTGCCCTCTTGCAAGCTATCGGCTTGTTAATTGATTTTCAGTATTTGCGGGAACTCAATTCCAGTCTAGGAGAACAAGAATTAGCCAGTTTCTTGGGCATTTTTGGTGGTTTTGTGGGAATGTGTGAGTTAATTACTCAATGGTTTTTTTCTAGCCGTCTGATTGAAAAAGTAGGGGTGTTTTTTGCGGCAGCACTTCTCCCCCTCACTGTGGGCTTTTTGTTACCAGCGGCGATCTCCGTTCTCAACTTATTTCCAGCTATCGAAGAACCAGGATTTTTCTGGGGTTTAATCAGTCTGAAATTTTGTGATGAACTCCTGCGCTATACCTTTGTCATTAGTAGTGGTCCGGCACTTTATCAGCCTATTCCTGAACGCATTCGTAGCCGGATGCAAGCCTTATCCAGTGGTACAGCGGAAGCTATCTCCTCCGGTTTAACAGGATTAGTAATTTTTGGCACTTTACAATTTTCCACTCAACTTGTCCCAGAAGGACTACAAAAATGGGTCTTAATTGGGGAAACAGTTATAGTGGCTGCTACCTGTTTAAAAGTCGTCTGGGAATTGCGATCGCGCTATGTAGATGTTTTAGTATTAAGTGCTGAAAGAGGAGGATTAAGTACAGCAACAGTAGGATTAAAAGCATTTAAACAAGGCATAGTAAAAGCTTTAGTAGAACCAGGCAATAACACCGATAAACACTCTTGCTTGGAACTCCTAGCTCAAATTGATCTTCCCGGAGCCGGTCAAGTTTTAGCACCCTTGCTAGTCAAGTTACCCTCAGATTTACAAAAATCCTCTCTGGAACTAATGTTGACAGCAGGTGCAAACCCCCTTTATGTACCAGAAATTCGCCCCTTATTAGATCAACCCCCAGCCACCTTAGATCCAGAGGTTTTTGCCCTAGCTATGCGTTATGTTTGGCTGGCAGAGGAAAATCTGAATTTAAGTCTCTTGGAAGAATATCTAGAACCATCCCATCATTCTCTCATTCGTGCTACCGCTGCCGCTTTACTGCTACGTCAAGGAACATCCATGCAACAAGCAGTAGCTACTAAAACTATGCGTCGGATGCTCACCAATAAACAAGAACAAGAACGGGTGAACGGAGTCAGAGCGCTCACAGAGGTAGTTTATTTACAGGCTTTGCGAGTTCATCTCCCCAATTTATTGCAGGATGAATCCCTGCGAGTACGCTGTGCTGTCTTAGAAATGATTACTGCTACTCGGTTGGAAGAATACTACCCCTCGCTTTTAGCCGCACTCTACTATAAATCTACTCGACCTACAGCTATGCAGTGCTTAGTGAGTATGCAAAATGAAGCTATTCCTATGCTATTGAAACTAGCTACCAATGTTTACAAGCCAGAAGTGGTGCGAATGTATGCCTGGCGAACTATGGCTCAAATTGGTACAGCAGAAGCGATTGAAACCTTATGGTTACAATTAGAAACATCTAGGGGGACAACAAGAGATTATATTCTCCGCAGCTTACTAAAGATTAACCAACAGTTAGAAAATATTAGCCTTGTTAATAGGTTTTCTGAAAGTCGAGTAGAAGCTTTAATTGAAGAGGAATTAAAATTTTTAGGAGAAATTTATGCAGCTTATGTAGATTTCCAAAATGTAGAGTCTCTGGAAAATTATCAAGGTAACGAAAGATTAGTAATTATTGCCCAGTTATTACAACGCTCACTTCTAGAAGTAGAGTTAGATGTTAGAGATAGGTTATTGTTGTTATTAAAACTTCTTTACCCAGCGGAGAAAATGCAAGCAGCCGCTTTTAATCTCCAATCTCAATCTTTAGTCAATTTAGCACGGGGTTTAGAAATTTTAGACCACACGATAAATTTACCGTGCAAGACTTTATTATTGAATGTTTTGGATCGCAGGCCAGAAGAAGAAAAACTCAAATATTTGATTGATGGGCAATTTTATCAAAATCAAGATATTCCTATTCAGGAACGGATCAGAAAACTCATCTCTCAGGGATATTTACTTTCTGATTGGTGTTTAGCTTGCTGTTTCCATTTTGCCCAAGCGGCTTATATTCGACTCACAACTACAGAGATTTTAGCCAATCTGAGCCATCCTACAGGCTTTGTCAGAGAAGCTACTATTTCCTATTTGAGTGTTGTTTCTCAACGAATCTTACAAGAAATTCTTCCCTATTTACAAACTGATCCACACCCACTTGTAGCGGCTCAGGCGAAGGCTTTGATAGAAAAATACCATCAATCTCAGAACAACAATGTATAGGTCTTGTTTCATCTAACAAGGCTATGAAGTTTACCATATTTTATATGATGATGGAATCACAAATCGGTGAGCATTTAATTGCAGCCAATCTGAAACAGTTTCTGTTGGTACTTTCAGTTTCCTTGGGAGTGGCTACTCTACCACAAATATTTAGTTGGTTTCGACAAATACCTTACACATTATTGTTAGTAATTGTTGGCTTGGGTTTAGCGATCGCTGATGTACGTTTGGTGACTTTATCCCCTGGCTTAATTCTGTTAATTTTCCTCCCACCTCTGTTATTTGAAGCTGCTTGGAATTTGCATTGGAAGGAATTAAAAGCAGATTTTTTTCCTATCTGTTTATATGCAATCTTTGGAGTAGTAATTTCTATTCTGGGTATTGCTTTAGGCTTAAATCAATTAGCCGGATTATCTTTAACTACAGCTTTATTAATTGGTGCTAGTCTATCTGCCACTGATCCCGTTTCTGTGACTGCATTATTTCGAGAATTAGGTGTGGGTAAACGTCTAGTTACTTTAATGGAGGGAGAAAGTCTATTTAATGATGGGATGGCAGTAGTAGCTTTTGGTTTTTTGGTAGCTTTACCACTAGGAAAAGCCGAATTAGGACTACAACCAATTTTACTGGAATTTGGTACTGTTGTTGGTATTGGTGTTGCTGTTGGCAGTTTAATTGGTTTTGGTATTTCTTACCTGACCCAAAGGTTTGATTTACCAATGGTGGAACAGTCTTTAACTTTAGTTTCTGCCTATGGTACTTATTTAATTGTTGAAGATTTAGGCGGTTCTGGGGTAATTGGGGTCGTAACTACAGGTTTAATTTTAGGTAACTTTGGTTCTCGTATTGGTATGAATCCGAGAACTCGGATCATTGTTTCTGAATTTTGGGATTTTCTGGCTTTCTTTGTTAATTCAATTGTCTTTTTATTAATTGGTGATCAAATTCGCTTTGCTAGTTTAGTGGAAAACATCCACATCATTTTTGTCACAGTCATTGCTATGATTGTGATGCGAGCATTGGCTCTTTATGTTTTGAGTCAAGTTAGTATGACTATTACTAAATCAGAGATTAGTTTACCTGAACAAACTATTCTGTGGTGGGGTGGTTTACGCGGTTCTGTTTCTATTGCTCTAGCTTTAAGTGTGCCAAATGTTTTATCAGAAAAAGAAGAAATTATTGCTACTGTTTTTGGTGTGGTTTTGTTTACTTTATTAGCACAGGGTTTAACTATTAAACCTTTATTAGAGAAGTTGAATTTATTGGGTGATGGTGGTTTGAAAGAGCAATATTTAGAGTTAGCCGCTCGGAATGTTGCTTTAGAAAGGGTACTGGAACATCTACAAGCAAATCAACAACCAGGTATTGATCCAGAATTTTACCGTTATCAAGAAACTTTGATTAAAGGGGAGATGAAAAATATACAAGACAAGATTGATAAATTACAAGATGAACACCCCAATTTGAATGAATTTTATAATGAACAATTCCGAGATGAATTACTAGCAATTGAAGCTGATACTTATGCTGAATTTGTCCGTTCAGGGCGTTTAAATAAGGAACTTGCGCCTATGCTGCAAGATGTTTTACAGGCTGGAAATTAAATGGGAGTTTGAACAAAAAACATCTTTTATCAATAAACTTGTGAATTAGCGATCGCTCTTAGCTAGAGTTATAAATAAGTGTTAATGGAGCGATCGCCAAGTTGCAAATACTATCAGCCGAAAAACTTATTTCTTCTCAATTTACTTTTTTTAGGGCAGTATTCAGCACAATTAACCGCCTCCTCAGTGAGAACTATATCCGGCTTTACCGCACATTTGAGATAATGGTTATTAGCAAAAAATTTACAGTTTTTGCAAGGAACTTGATGTACAGAATTAATACTAAAAGATATTTTATTATCCAAGTTAGAACGAAGTTTCTGCAAAATCAATAAGATCATCGCCCAAATAAATACAAAGCTTAATGGAGTTAAAGCTATTGCTAAATCGGAAATATCTAATCCTTCCTGGGGTATATATTCACTTTTATTTTCAGATTGTGTTAAATAATTAAATGTTTTATCAACTTCAAGGTTTTTTTGTAATATCTGTTCAACATACATATTATTTACCTTCTTGATATATTATATGCTTTTTACCCAGTTGTGGTCATTACAGTACATTGCAAGTAAATAAATTACGAGTATTCACACTAAAACCGTTGTGATAGGTGATTGGGATATATTACTAACCCATTAGTAATTTACTTATATGAAATCTGCTGCAAATTATTGAGTAGATTTTAATTATATGTTTAACAAAACAAAACTCAAGCTATATCTGTCCTTAGTTTTGCTTGTACTTTTCTGTATCTATATCTAAAGTAATAAAAGAATAAATCGCTATAAACTAATCGGACTAAACTTTTAAATTCAATCCCAAGATAGAAGAATATTAGTAAGAATTCAGGGTTCAAAATCTCTGATCAAACAGCAGACTAGCTGAATTCTTAAATGATTGAGTTATTTTTATTTTGTCTCTAACCTAGCTTTAACATCTGCGGCAAAGTCTTCATATCTTCTCAGTGAAGTTACTTCTACTTGAACATTTTGACCCATTTTTTTCATAATGGGTAAATCTAATAAAATTTGATCAACAATGTCAGGAGTAGGAACATCTACAATCACAATTACCCGACGAGTTCCTACACATTTCCATAAATCTACAACAATTCCTGCTTGTTTTGCTTGTAGCGCAGCGTCAGCTTCCTCACTCCAAATGGTAAATAGTTCCTGTTGATTGATGTCATCAGGATATTCAACACGAAAATCTAAATGGTATAACATGATTGAGTTCCTTCAAGATGCTTTATTACAGTATAAAAATAAAAACCGCCGATTTGTTAAATTTAACAACAAAAACAGCGGTTTTCCAGAATATTAAAAAATTGAGAATTAGTTATTAGCACCAGCTAATTCTGCTAACCTTTCCTGTTGATCTTGAGATATACAAGATTGGATTACGGTTTCTAAATCACCCTCTAATACATTATTCAAGGTGAAATTTTGACCTAATCTGTGGTCAGTTGCCCGACTATCTTTATAATTGTAAGTACGAATTTTTTCCGAACGAGAACCTGTACCTACTTGCGATCGCCTCATAGAAGTTACTTCTTCTTGTTGTTCCCGCAACTTAATTTCATAAAGTTTAGCCCGTAAAATTTGCATTGCCCGTTCTTTGTTCTGTAACTGGCTGCGTTCTTCAGTACAAAAAATTCTGATTCCAGTTGGTTTGTGGAACAAGTCAGCTGCTGTTTCCACCTTGTTAACGTTTTGACCACCAGCGCCACCAGAACGAGCGGTACTCATTTCAATATCTTTAGGGTCAATGTGGACTTCTACATCATCCACTTCCGGCATAATAGCCACAGTGGCCGTAGAAGTATGTACCCTACCGCCAGCTTCCGTTGCAGGTACTCGCTGTACACGATGAACTCCCGCTTCAAACTTCAGCTTACTATAAACACTATCCCCTTGAATTTCGAGAATCACTTCTTTGAAGCCGCCCATCTCACCCAGAGACTCACTGACTAACTTCACTCTCCAGCCTTGTCCATCAGCATAGCGAGAATACATCCGCAGTAAATCACCAGCCCAAATACTGGCTTCATCACCACCAGTCCCAGCGCGAATTTCCAACATGATGTTTTTATCATCATTGGGGTCACGAGGTAAAAGTAACACTTTTAAGCGACTTTCTAAGTGTTCTAATTTCTCTTCTAGCTCATTTACCTCCAAAGCTGCCATTTCATGCAACTCTGGATCAGTATTTGCTTCTTTCAGAACCTGACGCGCCCCTATTAATTCTTCCTGGGCAGTTTTCCAGTTTTCGTAAGTAATAACTGTTTCTTCCAAAGAAGAACGAGATTTAGCAATTTTTTGATACTCGTCAGGATTTTTCGCCGTGTCAGGATCAGCTAAACGACGAGTTAATTCATGAAAAGTTTGTTCAACAGATTTCAGTTTCTCCAGCAGGTATGTTTCAGCCATGAGTACAATTCCTTAAAATAACAAGTTGGCTACTGCATTAAATGACAAGCGACCCAGCACTTGCAGGGTCGTCCTTAACAGCCAAAGCCAACCAGCTACTTTTTGTTTTGATCGCCTTGTTGGCTAGACATACCATATTTGCGGAGGAAGCGTTCAACTCTACCCTCAGCGTCAATAATTTTCTGAGTACCTGTGTAAAAGGGGTGGTTTCCAGACCAAACATCTACGTGTAGTTCAGGTTTAGTAGAACCTACGGTCATCACAACTTCGCCGTTGCAGTAGACTTTTGCTTCTGGATACCACTGGGGATGTATATCAGATTTAGCCATTGTTCCTTTTGTGGTTTTTCTCTATCAAAATTATAACTAAGACTAGGTATTGGAAACTAGAAAACACCGTAATTATCAATTTCCAATAACCAATATCCAATACCCTATCGTTTAGAGTATTGAGGAGCTTTCCGTGCTTTGTGTAAACCGTATTTCTTCCGCTCTTTAGCCCGTGGATCACGAGTTAGGTAGCCTTCAATTTTTAAAGGTGAACGGTTATCAGGGTCTAACTGACATAAAGCACGAGCAACTCCCAAACGAATGGAGTCAGCTTGTCCGGTTAAACCACCGCCTTCAGCTTTCACCAAAATGTCATATTCGCTTTCTAGTCCCAAAGTTTCTAAGGGGGCTTTGATAGCTCCTAAGTAGTTGGCATTGAATTGAAAATATAATTCTCCATCTTTGCCATTAACTACAAATTTACCTTCACCTGGAACTAGGCGTACTCGTGCTACTGCGGATTTACGGCGGCCAGTACCCCAGTAAACTGCACGACCGCTATTAGCTTCTGCTATTTGCATTAGTTCTCTCCAGGAATTGTATTAATAATCAGTTCTTTTGGTTCTTGGGCTGCGTGGGGATGGGTAGGTCCAGCGTAGACTTTTAATTTGGTGAATAATTGTCTACCTAAGCTATTTTTAGGCAACATACCTTTAACAGCTTGTTCTAAAATCCGCTCTGGTATACGTTGTTGCAATTTAGCAAATGTTTCTGTTTTCATCCCACCAGGACGACCGGAATGGCGGCGATAAAGTTTTTGGGTACGCTTTTTACCAGTAACTGCTACTTTTTCAGCGTTGATCACAACTACAAAATCACCAGTATCCATGTGGGGGGTATATTCTGCTTTTCTTTTACCTCTTAGCACCATAGCAATTTCACTGGCTAGGCGACCAAGACGTTTATTGGTTGCATCTACTACGTACCAATCACGCTCAAGGGATGCTTGAGGGGGAAGGTAAGTTTTACTACTCATTGTTTTTGTCCTTTATCAGTTTTTCTCTGTCAGTTGCCAGTAGCACTAATAACTAATGACCAATGACTAATGACCAAACACTAAATATGGTTGGGTGTCATACCAAATTTCCTGAGCAAAGGGAAAATCTGGGTACCCGACTCTTAACAAGCATAAACCTTGTGGGGGTGCAGCATATTTCACTTTTTCCCGGCGTTGTTCTTTCCAGATGTCGGTGAAATCTTCTAAGGATAATTGTCCAGAACCTACTTGTACTAACATTCCCATTAGCAGTCTCACCATGCCATATAGAAATCCATTTGCCTGAATTTCAATATGGATAAAAGAAGCACTACGATGACATTCTGCTGCTTGTACTTCTACCCAGGAATGTGATCGCGCTGATCCTGCACGGTGAAAAGCTGCTAAATGATGTTTTCCCAGCAGAGGTTCAAGGGCAGCTTGCATTACAGATTCATCCAAGGGAGCATAATAATAATGCCAACTAAAGGAGTTCACGAACAAGTTAGGTAGAGCTTCTGTGTAAATTGTATAGCGATAACGTCTAAACACTGCACTAAAGCGAGCGTGCCAGTTATCATCTACACCTGCTGAAGCTCTGATTAATATATCCGGGGGTAAATAACTGTTCAGAACTGTTGACCATTTGTGCGCGGGAATAAAACCAGTGGCATCAAAATGGGCTACTTGAGCAGCTGCATGAACTCCAGCATCGGTTCGCCCAGCACCGTGAAGTGTCACATGATACCCGAGAACATTAGCTATAGCTGTTTCTATCTCTTCTTGGACTGTGCGCTGCGCTTTTTGCCGTTGCCAGCCATGAAAATTAGTACCTAGATACTGGATGATCAAGGCTACTCGATAAGTTCCTGTCGGCTGGCGGCTTTCTAACATACTGTTTTGTTAGTTATCAGTTATTAGTTATGCTAATGACCAATCACTAATAACTTTAAACTAACTCAATAATCGCCATTTCTGCGTTGTCACCACGACGAGGGATGGTGTGCAAAATGCGAGTATAACCGCCTTGGCGGTTTGCGTACCGGGTTGGTGCTTGCTCAAATAAAGCATGAACTAGACTTTTGTCGTAGATATAACCCAACGCCTGCCGACGTGATGCTAAAGAACCATCTTTAGCTAGGGTGATCATTTTATCTACTTCGCTACGTACTACTTTAGCGCGGATTAAAGTAGTGGTAATTTTACCATGACGGATTAATTCGGTGGTTAGCGCTCGCAACAGAGCGCGGCGCTGGTCGGCTGGTTTTCCAAGTTTTTTGACTTTACAACGGTGACGCATGATACTGTTCTTTATTGATTACAGGTTTTACTTAGCTGGGTTTAGAACCCCTTTCTTGCGGTAAAGTAATGCCTAAACGTCGCTGTAAAGCTTCCACTACTTCTTCCGCTGACTTTTGACCAAAGTTCTTAATTTCTAAGAGGTCTTCTTGGGTGAAATCCAACAAATCTGCTACGGAGTTTACCTGCGCTCGTTTGAGACAGTTATAAGCTCGAACAGAAAGTTGTAATTCTTCAATAGGAATTTGAGCAGTAGGATCGTCGGGGATATCTGAACCTATATCTGTTGGTTCTAAAGAGATATCTTTCAACGGGTTGAATAAATCCACCAAAATTCCCGCAGCTGAAGACAGTGCTTCTTGAGGGGAAAGACTACCATTAGTCCAAACTTCTAACAGTAGTCTATCTTTGAGTGTTCCATCTCCACGAGCTTCTTCAACGCTGTAGTTGACTTTGCGGATCGGCATAAATATCGAATCAATCTGCAAAAAGTCTAAAGACGTTGCTTCTTCCCTTCCGCGTTCTACAGTCCGGTATCCTTTACCTCTCTCAATCCTAAATTCCATTTCCAGTTTGCCACCTTCAGCTAAGGTGGCTATGTACTGAGTAGGATCAATAATCTCTACTTCACTGGGCAAGTCAAAATGTGCCGATGTAACTGTTGCAGGCCCGTTGACGAGTAATCTACCAATTTGGGGTTGAGAGGAATAGCTTTTGAGGATCACTTCCTTCATCCGCATGAGGATTTCTAACACATCTTCCCGTACACCAGGAACTGTGGCAAACTCATGGGAAACACCAGCTATTCGCACAGCTGTTACAGATGTCCCCTCTAAATTGGAAAGTAAAACCCGGCGTAACGCATTACCTACTGTTGTTCCTTGACCACGTTCTAAGGGTTCGAGAACAAATTTACTGTAATGGCTCCGACTTTCTTCAGTATTAGATTCTACACATTCAATTTGAAACTGCGCCACGGAGTAGCCTCCCTATTAAGGTGCTGCTAGAAGACAATTTATTTGCCTCTCGAATTCACTTTATGCTCTGATCTGTGGTTGTGGTTGATCAAACTGCCAACACGTATATGTAAAAGTTTGATTTTCCAATACCATGACAAGAAATGATAATATTTTGGATTTTTGAAAGTTTAGCAGCTCTTCCTATGGGAAGAGCTGACGTGCTTTTTCATCACTGTATGGATTTGAAGTTAACAAGCAAGGGTTAATACTTTATATACCTTACATATCCTTACAGACAATTGCTCTGAGCATTAACTTTCTGCCTAAGCGTCTTTCAAATTTGACGTTTAAACTCGACGGCGTTTAGGTGGACGACAGCCATTGTGAGGAATTGGGGTAATATCACGGATTAAGGTAATTTCCAATCCTGCTCCCTGTAGGGCCCGGATAGCAGTTTCCCGTCCGGCTCCAGGTCCGCTGACCATTACTTCAATTTGACGCATTCCTTGGTCAATAGCTCGACGACCTGCACTTTCAGCAGCGGTTTGTGCTGCAAAGGGTGTGCCTTTTTTTGCACCCTTAAATCCACTAGAACCAGCACTTGCCCAAGAAATTACATCTCCGTTTTGGTCAGTAATGGTGACAATGCTATTGTTGAAAGTAGACTGAATGTAAGCCATGCCGTTGGGTACATTCTTTTTCTGCTTTTTGCTCCCGGATTTTTTTGTTGGTTGTCTTGCCATATTTTTTGAGTAAATTTAAGGTAAACCTTGCTTGTCACAGCAAGCCCAGAAAAATTATTTGCCAGGGGCTTTCTTCTTACCAGCCACTGTCTGTCTTCTGCCACGTCTAGTTCTGGCGTTGGTGCGAGTTCTTTGTCCTCTTACGGGTAATCCCATCCGATGACGACGACCACGATAACAGCCAATGTCAACTAAGCGTTTGATGTTCATGGCCTCTAAGCGACGCAAATCACCTTCAACTTGGTAATTTTCTATTTCGCCTCTTAGGGCTGCTACATCAGCATCGCTTAAGTCTTTAACGCGAGTGTCTGGGTTTACACCAGTAGCCGCTAGAATTTGGTGCGACCTTGTTAACCCAATTCCGTAAATGTAAGTTAGACCATACTCAATGCGTTTATCGCGGGGAAGGTCTACGCCGGAAATCCTTGCCACAATTAATAACTCCCTGTTATTTTGATGATTGCTGTTTGCAAAAGGCGATTTATTTGTGCAGAATATGGCTTACGCCACGCTACGCTATCAGGAGTGAGGAATCAACTGTCAGAATCTACTTTTGTCATTTACTTGTTATGAAAAATAGGGTTGATTTTCCAATTTGTAGCTGTCAATTTGCCTTGAGGCTGTTCTGAGACTGACTTCTGACTTCTGACTTCTGAATTCTGGAAATTATCCCTGACGTTGTTTGTGCTTGGGGTTTTCACAAATCACCATGACGCGACCACGGCGTTTGATCACGCTACACTTGTCACAGATTTTTTTGACTGAGGCTCTGACTTTCATGCCTTTTCTACTTGACTCCAAATAGTAAATTATAGCATTTCCGAGGAAATTATTTCAGTTAAGTTAAAATGGGTAAATCCCAAATTAGCGGCTTTATGGTAAGATTCTCTACATAGATTTACTTCTTCCGTAGTCGGTAGGTGATTCTACCTTTCGTCAAGTCGTAGGGTGTTAGTTCTACTTTGACGCGATCGCCAGGTAATATCTTGATGTAATTACGGCGAATCTTACCAGAAATATGTGCTAAAACATTAAAGCCATTATCTAAGTCAACACGAAACATTGCATTGGGCAACGATTCTGTGACTGTCCCTTCCATTTCAATTAAATCTTGCTTAGACAATTTGTTGTTTCCTCAATTCGACAATCTCTTTCTGGCTGACAGAATTTTCATCTGCACGAAAACACAGTTTGAGAAAAATTTCAACAGTTTATTAATATATCTTAGCTAAAAGAGAAAGGGTACTGGGGACTGGGGATTGGGAAAAGGTGTGAGGGTAAACTTGCACGGTTGTTTACTGATTCTCCTTAACTTCCCCGGACTATCCCCTCAAGCAGCTATGATGTTTTTTAATTCAGTAGTGACTTCTTCTGGGGACTGATCACCATTTATAGTCACCAGTTTTCGGCGATCGCCATAGTAGTCAATCAGGGGTGCAGTTTCGTCACGGTATACTTCTAAACGACGACGAATAACTTCTTCACTGTCGTCTTTCCGTCCTCGTCCCAGTAAACGAGAAATGACAACTTCATCTTTGGCATCCAAATTGACGGCTTTTTCACCACCTTGACCCATTTTTGCTAGTAATTCCTCTAAAAAAGTTGCTTGGGTCACTTTACGGGGAAATCCATCTAGAATCCAACCATTTTTAGTATCTGGTTGTCCAAGGCGTTCTTTGACCAAATCTTCCACAAGTTGATCTGGAACTAACTCACCTCGATCCATGTAACCCTGTGCTTTTATCCCCAAAGGAGTTTGGTCAGTAATTGCTTGCCGTAAAATATCACCAGTAGAAATATGAGGAATATTCAAAAAATCAGCCAAAACTTTGGACTGAGTTCCTTTACCAGCACCTGGTGGTCCCAAGAAGATTAATCGCGTCACTATTGTTTCACCATCCCTTCATAGCGTTGAGAAATAACGTAAGTCTGAATTTGTTTTGCTGTATCAATTGCTACACCTACTAAAATTAGTAAAGAAGTAGCACCCAAACCCCTAAAAGTTGGTACATTCAGAGTGCTTTCTACAGCGGTGGGTATAATTGCCACTAAGCCCAAGAAGAGCGCACCTAAGAAAGTAAGCCTGTTAGTAACACGCTCTATATACTCACTGGTAGCTTTTCCAGGACGAATACCGGGGATACTAGAACCCATTTTCTTCAAGTTTTGCGCTACATCTACCGGATTCAAGATCAAGGAAGAATAGAAATAACTGAAGAAAATAATGGAAACCATGTAAACCAAAGCATACACCCAAGCTCCAGAACCACCGGGACTGAGATAAGTGTTAACTATGTTTGCTAAATCAGAGTTTTTAGTAAAGTTAGCAATCAGCAGTGGCAAACTGAGGATAGCAGCAGCGAAAATAATTGGCATTACTCCACCCTGGTTGAGACGTAGGGGCAAAAAGCTACGCTGTTCAGCCAGTACCCGACGACCTACTTGACGACGAGCGGAAATAATGGGAATGCGGCGAGTTCCTTCCTGTACAAAGACAATACCGATAATAGTAACCAAGAAAACTAAAACCAGGACTATGACACGGCCAACTATTTCCCTGCCTCCGACTTGTACCAGGTCAATGGTATCGCCTAAAGATTTAGGTAAAGAAGCAACAATATTCAGAAAAATCAACAAAGATGCGCCGTTACCAATACCCCGTTCAGTAATTAGTTCCGATGCCCACATCACGAACATAGAACCGGCAGTGAGAGCAATTGCTGTCTCGGCTACAAACAAAGGACCGGGATTTAAGGCAAATTGTTGTAAGAACAGTGCTGAAAAAGCCACGCTTTGAACAATTGCCCAACCAACAGTTACATAACGGGTAATTTGGGATATTTTACGACGACCTGCTTCACCTTCATTTTTTTGTAAGTTTTCTAAAGATGGTATGGCCGCAGTCAACAATTGGATAATAATAGACGCATTGATAAAAGGCAAAATACCTAAAGCAAATACGCCCAGAGTAGAAAGTCCTCTTCCTGAAAAGATATCCAACAAACCAAAAATGGAATTATTACTGGATATAGCTTTTGCAAATTCCGCTCTATTAATTCCTGGTACTGGTAAAAAGATGCCCAGGCGAACCAAAATTAAAATACCGACTGTTACAAGCAGCCTACCTCTGAGTCCGGCTGCCTGTGCCATCTGCATAAAAGTTTCTTGAGCCGTTGGGGCTTTGTCTCGACTGATCATAGAGTGCTACCTTTATAATTAACCAGGCGCTGGAAGCGAGTTGATTAGCTGGAAGTGCTATTTCCTGGCTCAGTCTAAGACTTGACAACTCCCGCCAGCTGCCTCAATTTTGCTGCGAGCTTGACCTGTAAAAGCAGCAGCTTTCACATTCAGAGCAATGCTCAATTCTCCATTCCCCAGGATCTTCAAAGGACCCTTAACAGCTGTAAGAATACCAGCCTCTTTTAAAGACGCTAAGGTTACTTCTGAATTAGGGGCAAGAGAGGCCAGTTTCTCTACATTTATCGTAGTGTAAACTTTACGATTAACGACAGGGAAACCTTTGAGTTTAGGAATACGACGATACAAGGGCTGTTGACCACCTTCAAACCCAGGTCTGGTGCTACTACCGGAGCGAGATTTTTGACCCCGCATACCTAAACCAGCACTAGCACCTTGTCCAGCGGAAATACCTCTACCTACACGGCGACGGCGTTTTTTAGAGCCTTTTTGAGGCTTAACATCATTGAGTCTCATTTTGATTTGGGATTTTAAATTTGGGTACTGATCATCTCGTCATGCTTGGGGATGCTAAATTAGCAATCCAGGATCAAAGCATAATTAGAAATAGAGACTTTCGACAGCAATGCCCCGGTCTTCAGCGACTTCAGATAATGTTCGCAGTGTAGATAGAGCATTCACAGCAGCTCTGGCATTATTAAGAGGGTTGTTAGAGCCTAATTGTTTAGCCAGAACGTTACGTACTCCAGCTAACTCTAGTACAGTTCGCACTGCACCACCGGCAATTACCCCTGTACCTGGGGCTGCTGGGCGCATAATTACCTTTGCTCCTCCACCAATACCATCAATGGGATGAGGAATAGAATTAGATTTGGTGATAGGAATGTCAATCAGATGCTTTTTACCATCTGCAACTCCCTTTTTCACAGCACCAATTACATCGGAAGCTTTACCTACTCCCACACCAACTTGGCCACGTTCGTTACCAATGACAACAATGGCGCGGAAACTAAGTTTTTTACCACCTTTTACCACTTTACTAACACGGCGGATTTGAATTACCCGTTCTTGCCAGTTGGTTTCTTCTTTTTTTGCTTTGTTTGTTTTACGACGACCCGTTGCCATAATTCATGCTCTCTCAACGTTAGTTGTCAGTTATGAGTCAGTTTAGTCCCAGAGTTTTCCCTTAGTGGACTGACATATTATATTTAAGAGTCAGTTGTCAGTTCTCAGTTGTGACTGTTCCCTGACAGATGACTTTAGAAATCTAAACCAGCTTCACGCGCAGCTTCAGCTAGTGCTTTAACACGTCCATGATAAAGGTTGCCACCACGGTCAAAAACGACTTTGTTGATGCCTTTTTCTAATAGACGCACTGCTATCAATTTACCAACTTGGGCGGAAGCATCACAGTTAGAGCCAGAGGATAGACTTGCTTTCAAATCCGGTTCTACAGTAGATGCTGATACAAGAGTTTGATGCTGTGTATCATCAATTACCTGAGCATAAATATGCTCGTTAGATCGGAATATAGATAGGCGTGGTCTGTCTGGCGAACCGCTGATTTTTCCACGTACACGCCGATGACGACGTTGTTTTGATTCTCTTCGAGTAAGTTTCATATTTACTTCTTACCTTTACCACCAGTCTTACCAGCTTTCCGTCTGACCACTTCACCTGCATAGCGGATACCCTTACCTTTGTAAGGTTCAGGTGGACGGAAGTCACGGATTTTAGCTGCTGTGTTGCCTACAATTTCTTTGTCGTAACCACTGACAATAATGTTAGTGTTATTTTCTACTTTGAAATTGATTCCCTCTGGTGCATCTACTTGAACTTGATGACTGTAGCCAATATTCAGTACAAGTTTAGTTCCTTGCATTTGGGCGCGATAGCCTACACCTTGCAGTTCCAAACGGCGTTGGAAACCTTCAGAAACACCTTCTACCATGTTGGCAATTAATGTCCGGCTGAGACCGTGCATTTGTCTAGCTACACGGGTTTCGTTCCGGCGGGTTACCAATATTGTTTCGCCTTCTTGGGCAATGACAATAGTGTGAGATAGTTCACGAGATAGTTCGCCTTTTGGGCCCTTAACTACTACCTTTGTGCCATCAATTGCCACTTGTACTTTGGCGGGAATAGTAATTGGACGTTTACCAATACGAGACATGACTTAATTTTGTCCTTTGTCAGTTGTCAGTTGTCAGTTGTCAGTTTTATGTGGAACTGACTATTGACGTTCACAAATGCCTGTTTTGAGCATTTTGAAGACTACCAAATGTAGCAAAGCACTTCACCACCCACATTTTGACGACGCGCTTCGCGGTCAGTCATAATTCCACTGGATGTAGAAATGATGGCAATACCTATACCACCTAATACTTTGGGTAGTTCTTTCCTGGTCGAGTAAACACGTAATCCAGGCTTACTTATCCGTTTTAGTGCTGTGATCAGGGGTTGACGAGTTTTACCTTTGTATTTCAGAGAAATGACTAGGTTGGTATTAATCCCTTCACCAGATTCTGTACATTCAGCAATAAAGCCTTCTTCTTGTAGTACCTTAGCGATACTACGAGTCATTTTTGTTGCTGGCACTTGTGTAGTTTGATGCCTTGCCAGATTAGCATTGCGGATGCGCGTCAGCATATCTGCAATTGTGTCGTTAGCCGCCATCTTTCCCTCTTTAGATGAACTTATTAATCGCGAAAGGGCATTCCCATTTCCTTGAGTAAAGCACGACCTTCTTCGTCGTTTTTAGCTGTGGTGATGATAGAAATATCTAAACCACGGATTTGATCAATGCTGTCGTACTCGACTTCTGGAAAAATTAGCTGTTCTCTTACACCTAGAGTGTAGTTACCTCTGCCATCAAAGCTTTTGGGGCTAATACCACGAAAGTCACGGATTCTAGGTAGTGATAGGCTAATTAGTCGGTCGAGAAAGGCGTACATCCGTTCGCCTCTGAGAGTCACCATGATGCCAACGGGCATACCTTGACGAATTTTAAAGCCAGCGATCGCCTTTTTGGCTCTTGTTACTACTGGTTTTTGACCAGTAATTAAAGCTATTTCACTTAAAGATGCTTCTAACGCTTTAGCATTTTGAGCAGCTTCTCCCAAACCTCTGTTAACAGTTATTTTGACCACCTTAGGTACTTGATGAACGTTGGTGTATTGAAACTGCTGAGTTAGCTTGGGGACAATTGTCTCTTGATATAAAGTTTTGAGTCTGGTTGTCGCCATAGTTTTTTCCTGATTATCCCTGGTCTTGGTCAGGGAATTTTAGATTTTGGATTTTAGATTTTGGATTTGAAATTAAAAATATCTCAACCGATTAACATCTAAAATCTTGCCCCGCTTACAGGCTTATTTATCTAAAATCTCGCCTGTTTTCTTTAACATCCGTACTTTCTTACCTTCAGCGGTGAAAGTGTAGCAAATCCGACTAGCGACGTTTTGCTTGTTAGAATAAAGCATGACGTTAGAGCTATGGATAGGATACTCTTGGGTAACAATTTGCCCAGATTCACCTTCTTGCTGAGGCTTAACGTGTTTAGTTTTGATGTTCACACCTTTGACTAGCACTTTGCTGGTTTCGGGTAAGGATTTGATGATTTCACCAATTTTACCTTTATCTTTACCAGCTATCACTTGTACTGTGTCACCAGTCTTGACGTGCATTTTGTGAAATACTTTGGGTTTTGGCTTTGCCATTACAGCACCTCCGGCGCGAGAGAAACTATTTTAGTAAAGTTTTTATCGCGTAATTCCCGTGCTACAGGTCCAAACACCCGTGTACCTCTGGGATTACCTTCTTTGTTGATGATGACTGCGGCGTTATCATCAAAACGAATGCTCATACCACTGTCGCGGTTGATACTTTTTCGAGTACGAACAATTACTGCTTCTACCACATCAGACTTTTTTACAGCCATGTTGGGTGAAGACTCTTTGACAACGGCGATAATTCTGTCGCCTACGCCACCGTAGCGGCGATTACCTGCACCTAATACGCGGATACACATAAGTTTTTTGGCACCGCTATTATCTGCAACGTTCAGATAAGTTTGGGGTTGGATCACAATTAGTCTCCCGATGAGAGTTGTTAAGTGGATAACAACTATTTATGTTGTAGCTTTAGCGTTAAGGATTTCTGTGATTTGCCAACGCTTGGTTTTGCTCAGGGGTCTGGTTTCCTGAATGCGGACGCGATCGCCCACTTTACAGGAATTTTCTTCATCATGAGCTTTATAGCGCCGGGTTTTAACTATGATTTTGCCGTACTTGGGGTGAGGAGCGCGGTTTTCCACAGCGACTATCACTGTTTTTTGCATTTTATCGCTCACTACCAAGCCAACTCGTTCTTTGACTGCCATAGTCTCCTACTTTTATTCCTTAGTCGTTTGACTTACTGCCCTTTGACGTTCTCCCTCTACAGTGAGTAGTTGGGCTAAACGATGGCGGGCGTGTCTGAACTGGTGAGGTTTTTCTAGCTGTCTAGTAGCTTTTTGTAAGCGCAACTGAAATAGTGCTTTTTTAACGGCAACTATTTCCTCAGACAGTTTTTCATCAGTTAATTCTCTAGCTTCTGAAATCTTGGGAAGAGGCATGACCTAATCCTGCTCCTGTATTTGGGGTCGCACAATGAACTTAGTTTTAATGGGTAGTTTATGAGAAGCCAAGCGCATTGCTTCACGGGCTACTTCTTCAGAAACACCAGCAATCTCAAATAAGATTCTGCCTGGTTTCACTACAGCTACCCAAAATTCTGGATTACCTTTACCTGAACCCATCCGGGTTTCTGCGGGACGCATGGTGATGGGCTTGTCAGGAAAAATCCGGATCCAAATTTTACCACCCCGACGGATGTAACGGGTCATAGCTCGACGAGAAGCTTCTATTTGCCGAGATGTAATCCAAGAAGGTTCTTGTGCCTGGAGAGCAAAATCCCCAAAATTAAGGGTGCTGCCACGGTGTGCTAAACCCTCCATCCGTCCGCGTTGTTGTTTGCGGAATTTAGTTCTCTTAGGACTTAACATGATTTGCTAATTGGTAATTAGTAATTGGTAATTGGTAATTGGTAATTGGCTTTTTCCTGTCACCTATCACCTATCACCTCTTACGCTTCGTTGGAACGGTCTTCAAATTGCTGGCGACGGCGTTGTTGTTGACGACGACGTGGCTCACGCTCTCTTGTGGTTGGTTGGGAAGGAATTTCTTCTTGCCCAGGGATAATTTCTCCCTTAAATACCCAAACCTTGATTCCGAGAATCCCGTAAATTGTTTGGGCTGTGCAGTAAGCATAGTCAATGTCAGCCCGGAGGGTGTGTAGAGGAACTCTACCTTCTCTTGTCCACTCTGTCCGAGCAATTTCTGCTCCGTTGAGGCGACCACTAACTTGAATTTTAATTCCCTGCACTCCCGCTCTTTGAGCGCGTTGAATAGCTTGGCGTACTACTCGACGGAAGGAAACACGACGCTCTAATTGTTGAGCAATGTATTCACCAATCAAAGAAGCATCAGCATCAACTTTTTGAACCTCAACTACGTTAATGCGAATTTGACGGTTACTACCCAATAGTTCTTGGAGTCCCGTACGTAGTGCTTCTATACCTTGTCCACCGCGACCGACTACAACACCAGGTCTTGCTGTTCTGACTTCTAGGTCAATTTGGTCAGCTTTGCGCTCAATACGTACTTCGGAAATACCTGCGTTGTTTTGAGCCTTTTTACCTAGTTTTTGATCTATGTACTGGCGGAGTTTATGGTCTTCCTGTAGCAGTTCTGGATAGCGGTCAGGAACCGCAAACCAACGGGATTGATGTTCTCTTGTAATTCCCAGACGAAAACCGACTGGATGAATTTTCTGTCCCACAAATGCTTCCTCTAAAATTTCTTACTGTACGCAGTTAGTTAGTGTCTGTATGATTGCTTATTTGGCAGTAGCAGCACCGACAGCTACGGTGATATGACACGTCGGCTTGCGAATTTGGTAAGCTCGCCCTTGCGCTCTGGGTTGAAACCGTTTTAGGACAGGACCTTGGTCAGCATAAGCTTGAGTGATGACTAAATCTGCCCGTTCTAGACCCTCGTTATGTTCAGCGTTAGCAGCTGCACTTCTTAATACTTTTAACACTGGATCACAAGCTCTGTAGGGCATGAATTCCAGTATTATTAGTGCTTCTCTGTAAGAACGTCCCCTGATTTGGTCAAGTACACGTCGTACTTTGTAAGGAGATATGCGGATATAACGAGCGATCGCTTTAACTTCTGTAGTATCAGTTGCCATAATTTTCTCCATCTTGTCATTTGTCAGATGTAAGTTATCAGTTGTTTGTGACTGACCACTGACTACTGACTAATGACCGCTTACCTGCCTGATTTTTTGTCACTTCGACCATGCCCTCTGTAGGGGCGTGTTGGTGCAAACTCACCCAATTTATGCCCTACCATTTGCTCGTTTACAAATACGGGAACGTGTTGTTTACCGTTATGAACAGCAATGGTATGACCCACCATCATTGGCAGGATTGTTGAGGCTCTTGACCAAGTTTTGATAACTTGCTTTTCGTTGTTAGCGTTGAGCTTTTCAATTTTGCTGAGTAAATGATCAGCAATGAAAGGACCTTTTTTTAAAGAACGACCCATAGTGCTTTTTTGGATTTTGGATTGCTGATTTTGGATTGAGAATTTCGGATTTTGGATGTTTCTGTTTTTTGGTGAGACTCGCTGTTTTGTGAATACTCACAACAAGTAAACGAAATCTAAAATCCAAAATTTAAAATCTAAAATTCTAAGACTGACGACCACCACGACCGCGTTTAGATGACTTACGACGGCGACGTACAATCAGTTTATTACTTGCCTTGTTACGCTTACGGGTCTTAGCACCTAAAGTTGGTTTACCCCAGGGAGTAACAGGGCCTGATCTACCGATAGGCGCTCTACCTTCACCACCACCATGTGGGTGGTCTACTGGGTTCATTACACTACCTCTAACTTTAGGGCGACGACCTTTCCAGCGGTTACGTCCGGCTTTACCAGCACTGAGGTTTCTTGCTTCTGTGTTGCCTACTTGTCCAATGGTGGCGTAACATTCCCGGCGAATCATCCGAAATTCGCCAGAAGGCAATTTGAGGGTAACGTAATCACCTTCTTTTGCCATAACTTGGGCTGTCGCACCGGCCGCACGTACAATTTGTCCACCTTTTCCGGGTGTCATTTCCACGTTGTGGACGTTAGTACCTGTAGGAATCCTATACAGAGGTAAAGCATTACCATCTTCAATAGGAGCATCAACACCAGCAATAATTGTTGTGCCTACTTTCAAACCATTAGGATGTAAAATATAACGCTTTTCCCCATCTTCATATTGAACTAGGGCAATGCGCGCATTCCGGTTAGGATCGTATTCAACTGCTGTAACGATAGCCGAGATATCTCTTTTATTTCTTTTAAAATCGATGATCCGGTATAGTTGTTTATGTCCGCCTCCCCGACGACGGCTGGTTATCCGCCCTTGATTATTCCGACCTTTGGCACGATGAACTGATTCTATCAGTGACTTTTCAGGTTTGGATTTGGTGATTTCCGCAAAGTCGGAGATTGTAACTTGGCGAGTACTGGGGGTATAAGGGCGATAAGAACGAGTACCCATAAGTAATTTTGTCTTTCTAACTGATAATTGGTAATTGGTGATTGGTGAATAGGTAATCAAATCTTGTTTTTAATTCCTGATTCGCCATTCTCCAATTCTTAAACGTCTGGGAACAGAACTTGTCTGATCTTCTCTGCGTCCCCTTCCGCCACGGTGACAACTGCCCGTTTGTATTGGGGTTTGAAACCGATAAATTTACCTACACGGCGTTTTTTCCGTGGTGGTAAGGATGTGTTGACTTTGACAACTTTGACTTGGAATAAGTCTTCAATTGCTGCTCTAATTTGGGGCTTTGTGGATTTTGGAGTGACTTCAAATGTGTATTTGTTTTGCTCCATCATCACTGTCGCTTTTTCGGTTAAAATCGGGCGACGTACTAGGTCAGCCAGGTTACGGGGGTCAAAGTTAGGCACTGTAGACCTCCTGAATTTTTTCTAATGCTGCTGGTGTAACTACAACTTTGTCAGCGTGGAGCAAGTCGTAAACATTCAACTGATCAGCTGCGATAAGTTTGACGTTTTCGATGTTGCGGGCTGATAAACTGACGTTTTCTGCAACTTCGGACAAAATTAACAAGCTTTTTTGTTCTGGTGCTACTCCCCAACGAGCTAATGCTGCTACCAGTTCCTTGGTTTTAGGGCGTTGTAGTTCGTTACTAAATTCTTCTACAACAATTAGGTCTTCAGCACGACTAACAAAGGCCGTCCGTAGTGCTAAACGTCTTTCTTTACGGTTAAGTTTGATGTTGAAGTCTCTGGGTTTGGGACCAAAGATGACACCACCACCACGCCATAAGGGTGAGCGGATAGAACCTGCACGGGCGCGACCTGTACCTTTTTGTCTCCAAGGTTTGCGACCTCCACCTCGTACTTCTGCACGGGTTTTAGTGCTGGCTGTACCTTGGCGAGAATTGGTCATTTGTCGAACTAGGGCGCGATGTACTATGTGCGCTGCTGTTTCTTCTTTGGCAACTTTTAACTCAAAGCTGGTTTGGCCAACTTGGTCTCCTTGCCAATTTTTAACTACACTCTCAACCATTTTTGTGTCCTTTTTCGGTTGCCAGTGGTCAGTTGATGCTGACGGCTAAACAACTAAATCTATTTGTTACCAACTTTATTGGTGGGTAATACGTTGACTAATCCACCTGGTTTGCCGGGAATAGCTCCCTTTATTAGTAGTAAGTTACGCTCTACGTCTACTTTCACTACTGTCAGTTTGCGAATTGTGACGCGAGTTCCACCTAATCTACCTGCCATCCTTTTGCCAGGATAAACACGACCAGGGGTTGTACCTGCACCAATAGAACCAGGTTCTTTGTGGTTTTTAGAACCGTGAGACATAGGTCCACGACCAAAGTTATGCCGCTTTTGGTTGCCGGCAAAACCGCGACCAATGCTTGTTCCAACTACATCTACAATTTGACCTTCACTAAAGATGTCTGCTTTAATCTCTTGACCTAAAGCATAATTGCCTACGGCATCAGTGCGATACTCGTTTAAGTGGCGCAATGCAGGGGCATCTGATTTAGCTAGGTGTCCTAGTTTTGGTCTGTTCAATGCCTTGGGTTTAACTTCGCCATATCCAACTTGGATGGCTGAGTAACCGTCGGTCTGTTTTGTTTTAACTTGTGTGACAGTGCATGGACCTACCTTAACGACGGTGACAGGAATGGCTACTCCTTCTTCGTTAAAGATTTGGGTCATGCCCAGCTTGGTGCCGAGAATACCTACAGACACAGTTACTGGTTCTCCTTTCTATTTGCTGACCTTGGAATCGGATTCTAGGGCAATGATTTTGCTTAGGTCGAGGGTATTTACCCTAAATTCGGACTGTTGTTAAACAGTACAAATAGTTGCGACTAAACAGATAATCTGCGTCCCTAATGTTTGATAAATCCGTTGGATTTTCACTCTTTTGGCCACCAGAACAGTAATATTTAACTTCACTATCTGAAGTTAATACTGCATAATCAATGCAAGACGTGATTGCTTTGCGCTTTGTGCAGCATTGCTTTCGTCCAAGCAATTGCTCTGGCACTCTCCGGTTGTAGTGGGACTTAAATGATGTGTATCATTCAGTATCCTTTTCCTGAAACTTGCTTTTCAGAATCTACTTCTGTAAATACCTTAAACTTTATGTTCGAGGTCTTGCCTTTTTTTAGGGGCTGCGGGAGTGAATTTGGGCTGGAGCTTCAAGCGGGCTGTGGTTTAACAGCCTTTGGCTTCTGTTTTTGACCTAAAAGTTTCTCTAGTTTAGCAGTCTCTTGTACTTTCTTTCCAGATTTATTAATTATATCTGGAGAGATTGCAATCATCAAATAAAAATGATGAGTACGCTTTTTTGAGAGTGATAAGCTAAAATGACTAGCTGATTTTTACTTTGGTCACAATCTAATAATATAAATCATTGATTTATTTTTGTCTAGTGGTGTATTGGGCATCTTTTCCTGGAAGCTTAACTAAATGATAAGTTAGGGGCTAAGGATCTTGATGATGCTCAATAATTCCTAAAATTATGTGACTTAATCTCACTTAATCTACCATTAAAGGGTGAATAATATAAATATCTAAATAAATATCTAAGTGGGATAATAGGAAAATCTATGGCACTAATTACCACTGGTAACGGTTTCATTCGCGATTTGGAGAAGTTTGGTTCTCTGGGTGTGTATGTTCCTTTGGAAGGAGGCTACGAGGGTCGCTATCGCCGTCGTTTAAGGGCTACTGGTTATACTAACCTCCATATTACCGCTAGGGGACTGGGTGATGTTGCGGCTTATTTGAAGGGAGTTCATGGTGTGAGACCTCCTCATCTGGGTAAAAAAAGCACTGGTAGCGGTG
Organism: Okeanomitos corallinicola TIOX110; assembly: GCF_038050375.1. Lineage (NCBI taxonomy): Bacteria > Bacillati > Cyanobacteriota > Cyanophyceae > Nostocales > Aphanizomenonaceae > Okeanomitos > Okeanomitos corallinicola. Next base: position 782,282 of record NZ_CP150886.1, read on the forward strand.
CAGCGGTAGGTGAGGTGTATTATTTACCTCCTATGATTGATTCTCATTTGCAACATCTACCACCTAAGTCTAAGGGTTTGTTGTTATGGATCATTGAGGGACATATCCTTTCTGATCAGGAAGTGGAGTATTTGGCTAATTTGCCTAAATTAGAACCACGGGTAAAGGTGGTGATTGAACGGGGTGGCGATCGCTATTTCCGTTGGACTTCACTAGAAAAAACTCTGTTAGCTAGTTAGTCAATGGTCAGTTGTCAGTGGTCAGTTGTGTTTTAACCGACTGCTGACTCTGATTATGTTATGTTAGGAAACAAGGTTGAAAGTCTTTTAGGGTAGGGATTATGCAGTTAACTTTGGAACTAAATCTAAGTGCAGATCGCTATATTACCAGTTACGAATTTCTTGATCGGCTTGATTGTTTAATTTCTTTCAATAATAGGACAAATTGTTTTTTCAGGATTTTCAGGTATGGTTTCCCAACCAGAAACTAATCCTGATAATTCTTGTCTCAAAATAAGTAATTGCCGGATTTTTTCATCAATAGTTTTAATCTTATCTTCTAATTTAATTTTTATATGCTCACAAGGTAATTCCCCTTCATCATGAACATTTAAAAATTCCTTAATCTCTGACAAGCTTAATCCTAAGCTTTGAGCGCGTTTAATAAAGTGTAGTCGCTCCAAAACATCAGAGTTAAATAATCTAAATCCACCTTCCGTTCTTGCTGATGATTTAAGTAGACCAAGTTCTTCATAGTAGCGAATAGTTTTAATAGGTACACCACTAGACTTGGCAATATTACCAATGAGTTTTGGCTCTTCTTGGACTAACATATTTAGCTGCTCTGATCTTAGATAAGTTTATTTACCCGATTTTAAACTCTCCATCTAACTAGAGAGTCAAGTGAGAACAGGATCATTATGCTAATTATAGCAATGGACAAGGCGGTTAGGACATTAAACAGAACTAAAACTTAGACACTGAAAGACTTTTAGGACTGTCACCTGTCACCTGTCACCTGTTCCCTGTCACCTGCTATATCTGCTACTGGATTATGTGGCAGACTTTACTTCCACAACACCACGATACATATTCATACCGCAGTTGAAAGTATAAGTACCTGGTTTATTGGATGTGAACTCAATGGGTGTGACTTCGTTGAGTGGTAGGTTTTTGGCGATATGGAAATCAGGTAGGCGTATTTCTTCAAGACAACTACTAGGATCACGACGTAGGAAATTAAGGCGGACTCTTTGACCTGCATTGATTATAATTCGGCTAGGTTCGTAGCCTCCATCTACAGTAATATCAATTTCTTGAATCCCATTATGAGCTTTGGCTGTTTGGGGTTTTGGTTTACTGAGGAGAAACCACCATATTTCTAGTCCGATTAGCCCCAAGCCAGCTGTTGTAACTGCACCTTTTACCCAGAATGGTTGCTCAATATGACGAAACTGAGTTGTCTGCAATCGCTGGGTAGCTGGCATTTCATTATTTATCTGTGCAACTACTTGATCTGAGGCAACACTGAATGCTAATCCCAAGCCTGCTATACTGCTAAGAATTACTTTACTCAACATTTGCTACCTCCTTATGCTACTGTTTTAGCTTCAAATTTACGCAGACGTAGGGCATTCGTAACTACTGAAACTGAACTAAATGCCATTGCTGCACCTGCAATGATGGGGTTAAGTAACCAGCCAAAGATGGGGAACAAAATACCCGCAGCAATCGGAATACCAACAACGTTGTAGATGAAGGCGAAGAATAGGTTTTGACGAATGTTACGAATTGTGGCATTGCTAAGTTGAATGGCTGTGACAATGCTTCGTAAGTCACCGGAGATGAGTGTGATGTCACTGGCAGCGATCGCTACATCTGTTCCAGTGCCAATTGCTATTCCTACATCGGCTTGGGCTAGTGCTGGTGCATCATTAATACCATCACCAACCATAGCTACAATCTTTCCTTCTGATTGTAGTTTCTGCACTGTAGCGGCTTTTTGGTCGGGGCGGACTTCAGCCAAAACACCCTGGATTCCAACTTCACGGGCGATGGTTTCTGCGGTGCGCCGATTATCTCCTGTGAGCATTACTACTTCTAAACCCAGTTTTTGCAAAGCGCGAACTGCCTGTATGGAGGTAGGTTTGATGGCATCAGAAATCCCCATTAATCCCTGAATTTGTCCGTCAACTGCAATCCAAATCGCCGTTTTACCTAGATATTCCAAACGCTCTTTATCTGGTTGCAAGGCTTGGGTGTCAATACCTAATTCTGACATCCAGGGTTGTGTGCCAATTTGTACGAGATTATTAGAAACTATACCCTTTACACCACTGCCTATAATTGCTTCAAACTCTCTGACATTTGCTAACGTCACTTCTTGAGATTGAGCATATCTGACAACAGCTTCTGCCAATGGATGTTCGGAATTGCGTTCCACAGATGCCGTAAGTTGCACTAACTTGATTTCGTTGCTATTAGCAGTACCATTGACGGTGACAAAATCGGTGACTGTTGGTTTACCCTGAGTGATAGTTCCAGTTTTGTCTAGCACGATTGTTTGAATTTTGTGCGCTAGTTCTAAGCTTTCAGCGCCTTTAATCAAAATGCCATTTTCTGCACCTTTACCAGTTCCTACCATTACAGATGTTGGTGTGGCTAAACCCAGCGCACAAGGACAGGCGATAATTAGTACCCCAATGGTGGTAATTAGTGCTAAAGTCACGTTGCCTGTAAAATTAAACCAAATGATAAAAGTGAGCAGTGCGATCGCAATTACCGCAGGTACAAACCATCCGGTCACTTGATCTGCTAATCTCTGAATTGGGGCTTTAGAACCCTGTGCTTGCTGTACTAATTGGACAATCTGAGCTAGTACAGTATCACTACCGACTCGTGTGGCTCGAAACTTGAAACTCCCAGTTTTGTTAATGGTAGCTCCAATCACTTCATCACCTGGTTGTTTTTTAACCGCCACACTTTCCCCTGTCACCATCCCTTCATCAATTGTGGATGCTCCCTCAATTACTTCCCCGTCAACAGGAATTTTCTCGCCAGGACGAACCAGTATGACATCTCCAATCTGCACTTCTTCGATTAGGACATCTACTTCTCGTCCATTACGAATTAAACGCGCTGTTTTAGCTTGTAACCCAATCAGCTGACGGATAGCTTCTGAAGTTTGTCCTTTGGCGCGATTTTCAAATAGTCTGCCTAGTAAAATCAGGGTAATGACAACAGCAGCCGTCTCATAATATACATCTGGTGTTAACCCCTGATTGATAAAAAAGCTGGGAAATAAGGTAGGAAATAGGGAATAAAAATACGCTGCACTTGTACCTAAAGCAATTAGAGTATCCATTGTGGCAGCATGACGTTTCAAAGCTTTCCAACCGTTAATGTAGAAGGAATAACCACACCAGAACTGTACTGGAGTAGTGAGTATCAACTGTACCCAAGGATTGTGTAGCCATACTGGGATCAAGGATAAGTGCAACCCTGTCATCATAGGCAATGAACCTATCACTAACACAGTGCTAATGATGCCTCCTACCGCCACCTTTCGGATTAAATCGCGGGATTCTCGGAAGCGATGCCTTTTCTGGACATCATCTTCTCCTGCCATTAGGTTCTGTTTTTGGAGTGGGTAGGCAGAGTAACCTGCTGCATCTACCGCTTCTTGAATGGCTTCTAAATTAGTTTTTCTAGGGTCATATTTAACTGTGGCCTGTTCTGCTCCAAAATTCACAATACATTCATTGACACCGGGAACAGAATTAATCACATTTTCAATACTTTTGGCACAAGAGGCACAACTCATGCCGCGCAGTTTGAGTATGCTATTCTCCATTTGGCTGCTCCAGTTACTAAGTGGCGTTAACTAACAACTCACTGATTTCATCTTAAATTCTCCAGTCAACTGGAGAGTCAAGAGTTCAGGCTGAAGAATTTTTTTAAGCACATATTAAATGCAGATTTGTGAGTGCTTACACTTAGAAATTTAGATGGAGTGGTTGCCTTTTCACTAAAGTTAAAGATTTTTGGGTGCAATTGCGTCATGCTAGTGAAATAATAAATATTTCGGCGTTGCTGATTAAGAGTGTGATTTTTTTTCACGCAGAGTCGCAGAGAGTGAGAGTTTGATTTTTTTGATTTCATATCTTCAATTCAGCAACGCCAATATTTCTACCTACTGAGGTATAAAGATTTCATGCAGATTCCATATTTGTATGTATTCGTATAGTTCCAAAAAACATAGACAAATATCTCATGCCTTTCGTTTGCCGGGAATAACCCCGACGGGGCGGACTACAACGCCCTCTATCCCTAGACTAAATGCTGTCGGGACTACTTTTCGTAAAATATTCAAACTACCATTGACAGGCGAATATGGAAGTTAGCATAATTGTAGAGGTTTTTGGCAGCAAAACACAATTTATCAATCTCTTGATAATGGGGATGATTTCTTTGAATGATATGCCGCTCGACTACTTGCATACACTAACTGGTTTCTGGAAATATTCGCCCATATATACTAACATATCTTCGGGCTGATAATGCACAAAATTCTTGCTCAGTTCTCTTTGCACAAGAAAAGCTGTATAAGTGATTTTAGCTGACTTCTGTGTGATTAATGACTATAGATGACTATATTTGTCTATAAATTCGGCGAAGTTTACCAATAATAGTAAGTGCAACAGTCACTTTGTGAATAAATTAAAGACTTGACTCTCCAGCCAACTGGATATTTAAAAATGAAATTAGGAAATATTTAGATGATCCCTATGAAACATTTTACTCTGAAAAACAGCTTTTTGTCATTGACCTTAGTAGCGATCGCCTCCGTTTCTAGCAGCTTCTTAACAGCTTGTTCTACAACTGCTACGGATACTAGCGATAAGCAAACTATGAACCATGGTAGTGGTTCAATGCCTCATGAGCATAGTAATGGTATGAACCACGATATGGATTTAGGCCCAGCCGATGCTAATTATGATTTGCGGTTTATAGATGCCATGATTCCGCACCATCAAGGCGCAACGGTAATGGCAAAAGAAGCACAGCAAAAATCTCAACGCCCTGAAATCAAAAAATTAGCAGCCGAAATTATCAAAGCCCAAAACCAAGAAATTACCCAGATGCAACAGTGGCGTGCAGCTTGGTATCCCAAAGCGGGAGATAAACCAATGGCTTATGATGCCAAAATGGGTCATGACATGGAGATGTCCTCTGAGCAAAAGCAAGCCATGATGATGAACATGGACTTAGGTGCAGCTGATACAGAATTTGACCTGCGCTTTATTAATGCAATGATTCCTCACCATGAAGCGGCTGTAGTTATGGGGAAAGATGCCTTACAAAAGTCTCAACGTCCTGAAATTAAAAAATTAGCAGCCGAAATTATCAAAGCCCAAGACACAGAGATTAAGCAAATGAAACAGTGGCGTAAAGCTTGGTATAACAAGTAGTCTCAATTTTCAATATAAACAAAATACCCACAGTAAAATAGTCATAAGAATTAAGTGGAACATCAGAGACAATTTTCCTATAAACTCGTCATACTGAAGTAGAGAGAATCAATAACTCCCTCTCAAGTTGGCATGAAGGTGATTAAACAAACATGAGACGTAAATCAACAGGTAGAACACCTACTACTTCTAAACCCTCCGCTTTCCAATCTCCTCTATTTAATTTCACCACTATTGCAATTTTGGGAGGGGTGCTAATTTTAGGGATCGGAATTGGTATTGCTTTTAGTTCTACAGCTACTTTGAGTCCATCTAATGTGGCTTCCCGTGATTTTATTGATACTAAAGCACCAAACCCAGAAATTTGTGTCCAGTATGGTGCTAGTGCAATGGTGATGGATGCAAGGTTGTTTGTAACTCTCAACCCTTTTAATGTTTATGTTGCCCAGCCTAATATTCGTCCTGGATGTGTATTGCGTACAAACAACTGGGCTATTTTGGAAAATAAAAGACTTATTACCTCGGATCAGGTGCGAGAGTGTAAAAACCGCCTCAATACTTTTGGCTTTACTGGCGATTTAGATAGTGAGAAGCCAGATATTAGGTGTATATATCAGAATGAATCTGCTCAAAATTTCTTCTTATCTCAACCAGGTGCAGTCGGTCCTACTCAGGATACAGAAAGATTTTAAGCCTTTGATGATTTAGGAGTCAGAAGTTATAAGTACCTGAAAAAAATCAATTAAACATTTTTGGGAAAAACAGAAATCTCTGTTTTGCTCATTTATTTCCCGTTTCCTGTTCCTTGTTTTTATTTGATAATTGGTAGTGGTTGACCAAATTCAATAATAGGAATTTCAAGGATTTGGTTATTGTTGTTCTGAGGATTGGGAAAATTAGGAGGATAGTTAGGAAGTGTCACCATATTATTATTCTCAGCAGAATTAGGGGGAATAATATTTAAGTTAGATAGTTGAGTTGTGTTCTGAGAATTAGGTGGTGGTACGATGACGAAAGGCTGTGGATTTGAGGGTAAATTGGTGGATGGTGGTGGGAGAGTCATCATTGGGTCAGATGATGGGGGGTTGATGAGATTGGTATTATGATTTGGAGGAGGTGAACTTAATACCCAGCGCGTGGGGTTTTGGGAAGAAAGCGATTGTAATTTGACTTGGTTGACATCAATAAAAGTTCCCGGTTCTAAGTCTATGACTATGCGGGTAATGTTGGATGTGAATTGGGAAACACGCACTTTTTGCATGGTTGCAGGATAGGTTTTTTTGGTTTCAACTTTACCTAATTGGGTGTTGGGTAAGTCTACTACTAAGCGTGGGGGTTGATTGAGGTAGAAATATTCGGGTTTGGTGGCTGCGGAAAGGGTGATTTCTAATTTTTGAGATTTAGGGTTAAACTGCCATTGATTGAGTTTTACAGTAGTTGCTGCCAGAGTAAATTCAGAGTTGAGGTTAATTACTGCATATAAGCTTAATACGCTGACTTGTAATAAATTAAATGGTAAAAGCTTCCTGATTTGAAGTTTTTTGCTCATAATCTTAATGGTTTTGTATTTGGGAAATTGGTTTTTTCTTGGTTTGCGGTAAGGCTGTAAATTCTAAGGTTTTAGGTATGTTGTTGATTTTGATTTGTCCAGGTATATATTCTTGAGTCAGTTGTGACATTTGGATGGTGATTGGTTGGATTTGATGATTCTGGACACTAGAATTTTGACAGAAAATACCAGTGTTAATGTTTCCTGATAGTGTTAATTTTTGATCTTTGAATTTACCTGTGAGGTTAAGGGGTGTTTTTGTGGCTGCGTTGGTTTTAATTGGTAATAGGGCGGCATTGATGTAAATGCCAGATTGTTGAATTTTTAAGATTAGTTTGTTTGTTTTTTGACAATTTGGCAAGTTTTGGTTTATCTGAAGATGATAGCGGGTGTGTATCAGGGAAGTAGCACGGAGATGATTTTCGCCGTAAGCGGTGACGGTTTTGAATAATACTAAAGCTGAGGCGATCGCTATTCCAGAAGTTGCTAAAAATTTAAAGTTGAAGTCATTCATGATTAGTGATTAGTTATTACTTATTCCTCATTCTCTATTCCCTATTCCCTGCTATGAATTATTTCTTGTTTGTTAACTTCTAGTAGTAGAGAACTCAGATGAGCGGTAACTTGACTGTAACGACGGGTGATAAGTAGAGAAGAACGACATTTGATTGCTAGTTCGTCGGTGTATCTGCCTAAAGTTTGTCTTTCAATACCCCAAGCGCGACTTGTACCAGCAATGGTTAGATCAACTTGTTCGGAAGTTTCCACTACAGCTTGCATGATTTCTGGTTCGTTAATAGTTTTGATTTCTATGCGATCACGTACACTTTTTGGTAATTTCTCAATCATGGCTTGGAGTTCATAACTCAATTCTTCTTGGCCATTATTTGCTGTTAAGACTTGCAAAATTTGCAACATACAAGTATCACGATTGATCAATAATCTTAAGGCTAAAATCAATGCCAAATCATCATGGATATTGGCGGAGTAAGGAACTAATAGACTTTCTAGGTGATCGCTACCTTTATCTATAAACACGGCTACATCTACGGGGGCAGTGGTGAGAATTTGTCCAACTCTTCCACCCAAACGATTATTACTAAAAGCTGGCCGATGCCATCCTACTAATATTAAATCTGGTTGTTCTATTTGGGCAATTTGGGCAGTTTCTCTGGCCACGTTACTGGAAATCCGCACGATAGGATGTATGTAAGAACCAGTGATGAAGGGTTCTAAAGTATTAATCAATTCTTCCAATTCCTGGCGACGTTCGATAATGAGGCGGTTTGCTTCTGCTGGTGTACTTTCAAAACCATAGTTTTCTTCTAATTCTATTAAGCTGAGAGGATTGATAATTGCCGGTTGTCGGTAGTTAATAGCTATAGCTACAGCTAATTCTAGTAACCCTTTTTGTGTACTGGGGTTAGCAACAGGGACTAAAATTCGATAGGGACTAGCAAAAGATTCTACGGTTTCTATTACTTCTGTATTTATTTCTTCTTCTGGTTCTGGTTCAACTACATCTAAGACATCTAATTTGATTAATCGTTTTGGATATGTCCATTCTAATAATGGTGATGTCATAAACGTTGTCACCAAAGCCATCACAACTAACATGGTAAATAGTAAAGGTGAAATTACTCCTAACTCTAGACCAATATTTAAAACAATTAATTCTGTTAAACCGCGAGTATTCATTAACCAACCCAGGGCTGATGCTTCTCGTTTGTTAATACCACTGATGCGGGCGGCAACATAAGCACCAAAATATTTACCAGCAATTGCGACTGCTAAAACTAATCCACATAGTAACCATAATTCTGGACGGTTAAGTAAACCAATTTGTGTTCTTAAACCACTGTAGGCAAAAAATACAGGTAGGAGAAATATTAAAACAAAATCCTCAGTTTTTACGGCTATTTCTCTAATTAATTCGGCATTTTTGGGCATGACTGCACCTAATAAAAATGCTCCAAAAATTAAGTGAATACCGATAAATTCTGTAATTAATGCAGAAGCAACAACTGCCATATAAATTATGGCTAAAACAAATTGGCTTAACTTTCCTGCCCGGCGATAATGTTTAAGGAGACGCTTGAGAAACCACCGCCCAACAGTGAACATTAAGGCAATATAAACAAGACTAGCAAAAATAGTGAGAATTGCTTGTTGATCAATGCTACCATTCCGAGCTACTGCGATCGCTACAGCTAAAATACACCATGCTGTCACATCATCAACGGCAGCGCAGGTTAAAGCTAATGTCCCTAAACGTGTTCCTTGTAAGTTATTTTCAGTGATAATTCTTGCCAAGACAGGAAATGCCGTGATTGACATTGCTGCACCTAAAAATAAAGCAAATGCGGTAAAAGATACACTTTCATTAGCAACTAAAGGATAAAGCAGTAAAGATAAAATTCCTGCTAAAGAAAAAGGTACAATTATGCTGATATTTGAAATTAGAATCGCTGCTGGTAAGTTACCGCTCAGATATTTAGGATTTAACTCCAAACCAATCAAAAACATAAAAAATATTAGTCCTACCTGAGATAAAACATTCAGGAAGGGAACAGCTTCTGGGGGAAACAGTGTAGCTGCTGCCTGGGGAGCAATTAAACCCAAGAATGATGGTCCTAACATGATGCCAGCAACAATCTCACCAATTACTAATGGTTGCTTAATTGCTCGAAATGCTAATCCTACTAATCTTGATATGCCAATCACAATTAGCACTTCCACCAGAACGATAATAACTGTGTGCATCGTTTTCTTACCTACTGCTATCCGGTTTCTCTAAGATAATTCTTTAAAGAATAGTAAAATGTCAACCCGATTAAAATATAATACAGGTTCATTACTATACTACTCTGTTAATAACCTCAATTTATTAAGTTGATATTTCAAAAGCTTAAAGGCTCAAGATAACAGATTTTTGTTTATTCTCAACTATCTATGTCTCTTTTATTAGCAGACAGTATTTAATTATATTCGCTGGATTAGCTTTTATTAATTATTGTTACTAATTTCCAGTAATTAATATTTTTATTGGTATGTTTTCAAATATTCAGGTAATAGGCAACCTAATTCTCAGTAATTCTTTGGGTTTAATGTTTATTTATTCAGCATTATATAAAGTGCTACGGGGGAAAGAATAAAGTTTATAGGCTTTATTGTGATTTTTCCCCCTTAACTTCAAACTATTGACAATGTTCCTGATCTTTGACTATTGGTGCAAGCAGAACTAAGATAACTACCAAAACTAAAAAGGCAACCGGGACAAGGAGGAATGAACACAAGAGAAACAATAAATTCTTCTTTGACTCCTGCGATTCCTGCGGAGAGCTTTGCTGTCGCTGCTTTATCATCTCTAATTCCTATTCTTAATCCTTTCAAGTGATTCTCTGGATGTTGCGAAGAAACTGGAATCTGTGTTGATAAACTGTCCACAGTGGAATTTGTGTTTACTGATGTATTTTTCTTCCAGGTGAGTCTAATTAAAAAAATCAGAACAAACTGTGATTATGAAAGGCAAATTAATTACCGTTTGCTTTGTCTAACCTATACCAATTCTGTATCAATATTTTCCAAAATTCATCAGGAAATAACCGTAAATAATACAAAGTAAACACACAGAAATAAATCAGGTTCAAAAAACTCGGTACAGTCTGACAAAGAGATGATATTTCCTGGTATGATTACAAGTTTAGAAGATATTCAGTTGATTGATCGTCAGTTTGCTGATCTTCCACTATCCATAACACTCTAATTTCGCAATTTGCAAAACTGACTAAAATGTAGGCACTTACAATTATTTGGAAATGACTTTGATTTTTATGCAACACCAAATAAAAAATCCCCCCAGTGATTAACCGAGGGATTCTGCAAGTCGGAATTATCGCACAAAGACATTCGCGCATCTAGAATAGCAACACAACTCTTGGGAAATCTGCCAAAATGCCAAAAATTGAGTGATGGCAAACTCTAAATACTAATTCCTAATACTAATTCCTATTATTTCTTGTGAACATAAGTAAGTCGGCAAGAAAAAACCAAGGTATGTAACAAAATGTAAAATTGCTCAAAACCTCTTCCCTCCTGCCTTGTCATCACGACAATTTTTAACGCTTACCTACTTAGTGCATGTATTCTACAGGGTCTTCTCTGCCTAGCTCACTAAAGGCAGCTAACCGCAACCGACAGGAATCACAAACACCACAAGCTTTTTCCCCACCAGCATAACAAGACCAGGTTAAATCCCAAGGTACACCCAACTGATTACCTAATTGGATAATTTCAGTTTTTTTCAAATCAATTAAGGGTGCAATAATTTTAATAGGTTGCCCTTCTCTTCCTTGTTTAGTTCCCAAACGGAAAACTTCCTGCATTGCTTGGATATAATCAGGGCGACAATCAGGATAACCAGAGTAATCCAACGCATTAACACCAATATATACCCGTTGTGCGCCAATAGTTTCAGCATAGCCCAAAGCAAAACTTAAAAAGATAGTATTCCGGGCAGGAACATAAGTTACAGGAATATTTTCAGACATTTCATCAAAAGAACGAGCTTGAGGAAGTGCAATCGCATTATCTGTCAAAGCTGAACCACCCCATAAACGTAAATCAAAATTTACTATTTGATGTTGAACAACTCCTACCGATTTAGCCACTAACATAGCTGACTGTAACTCTCTTTGGTGTCGCTGCTGATAATCAAAAGAAATTGCGTAACATTCACAACCATCAGCCTTAGCTTGATAGATAACAGTAGAAGAATCTAATCCTCCAGATAACAGAATTACAGCTTTCATCATGGAACAAAGTCTCAAAAAATCATTAACACCAATTTCAGCCAAAAGGTGAGACAATCAACAAAATGCAACAAACAGAAAATTAAATTCAAAATGGAAAAAGTGATTTACAGTATCCATAGCAACATTGTTACAGACAATTTTGTAGAAAACTACAATCATTGATAATTTTACTTAATCAAAAATGTAACTTATTTATCCCTGGACAATCAAGTAGTGGTTTAAATTACTAATTGCCTAAGTGACACCTGATAACTATCACATAGTTATTACAAGGATTGTCAAGTCAACCAAAAAACACAATATTTCATGTGTTAATTACAAACCACAGTGCAATTAATAACAATCTATCCAAAAGTTGACAATATAGTGGGAACTGAATGCAAACTTTGAAATTCTTCATAAATAGAACCACTATGTTACCATCTGGATGGTTTTAGACGGATTGCACCTGGTAATTCAGTATAAATGCCAACGACCGTAGCGTCTTTAAATTTGGTGGTTGAGGAGAAAATAATAGTGCAAAATAGCATGTCAGTGGCAGAACCAAATCTATATTCACAGCGTAACCAGCCACGAACAATCCGCATAGGCGTGATTGGTGTGGGTAACATGGGACAACATCACACCCGTGTACTAAGTTCAATGAAAGATGTTGAACTGGTAGGGGTTTCTGATATTAACGTGGAACGAGGCCTAGAAACTGCCAGTAAATACAAAGTCCGTTTTTTTGAAGACTACTGCGACTTGCTACCCCATGTAGATGCTGTCTGTATTGCAGTACCTACGCGGTTGCATTATGCAGTCGGCATCAACTGTCTGTTAGCAGGAATTCATGTTTTAATCGAAAAACCAATAGCTGCTAGTATTTCGGAAGCAGAATCTTTGGTTAACGCTGCTGCTGAATCTCAGTGTATTCTACAAGTAGGTCACATTGAGCGTTTCAATCCGGCCTTTAGAGAACTTAGTCAAGTCCTGAAAACTGAGGAAGTTCTAGCTTTAGAAGCTCACCGCATGAGTCCTTATTCAGCCAGAGCCAACGACGTTTCCGTGGTTCTGGACTTAATGATTCATGACATTGACTTGTTGTTGGAACTAGCTGGTTCTCCGGTGGTGAAACTAACAGCGAATGGTACTCGTTCCCTAGACTCTGGTTACTTAGATTATGTGACTGCCACCTTGGGTTTTGCCAATGGCATTGTCGCCACTCTTACTGCTAGTAAAGTAACTCACCGCAAAATTCGCCGCATTGTTGCCCATTGCAAAAATTCCTTCACAGAAGCAGATTTCCTTAAAAATGAAATTCTGATTCATCGTCAAAATACCAATCCCCACAACGACCATCGGCAGGTACTTTATAAACAAGATGGTGTCATAGAAAAAGTATATACTACTAACATTCAACCTCTGAGTGCAGAACTAGAGCATTTTGTCAACTGTGTCCATGGTGGTAATCAGCCTTCCGTTGGCGGTGAACAAGCACTCAAAGCTCTGAGACTAGCTAGTTTAATTGAACAGATGGCAGTAGAGGAGCGAGTTTGGAACCCATTAGAATGGCCATCAGAATCTCGAGTACAGTCGTTAACGCCCACAGTTTAGAAGCAGAGGGCTAAGAATGGTTGAGGAGGATAGGAAAAAATATTCTATTTTTCTTTTTACTTTGTTGCCTATCTCCTTACCTGTGCGGATGATCTGAGAAAATTAATTTTCTCCTAATACCTTCTGAATTGATTATGCTACTGGCAGGAGTTACCACCAGTCCATATCAACCAGGAGGTTTCAAATTGTAAATGCTAAGGTGGAAGGAATTTTTTCAGGATGTTCAGGTAAGGTAGGTGATAAAAAAATCTCAGTATGCCTAGCAGATGAGAGGAAATAGGTGACAGGGCTAAAGTTCAAATTCGGGACTGTTACTACCTCAGATTCCCTCTGACTCTAACTTCTAGCCTTCCCTTGCAAAAAAAAATTTCTACAAACCCCAGTTAATTTACATAACTAACACACTTATCTGCTAGTATCCTGATAAGTTTTTCGGAGGAGGACGCTCAAAAAAATTTAGTATTGGTAAACTTCGCCGAATTTATAGACAAATATTGATTCATGCTGATGTCAATGGTAGTTTGAATATTTTACGTAAAGTAGTCCCGACAGCATTTAGTCTAGGGATAGAGGAGCCACTGCGTTGGGCGGGTTTCCCGACTTGTAGCAAGTGGCGTGGCGTTGTAGTCCGCCCCGTCGGGGTTATTCCCGTCCAACGAAAGGCATGAGATATTTGTCTATGTTTTTTGGAACTATACAGATACAGCGAATCTTCTGACTCCTAAATTCTGATAGAGTATGCAAACTGTTTATTTACAAACGCTGTTCATACTATGAAACCGATATAATACAGAATTTTTTATCGCTGACAATAAATTTTGACGTATTTCTAGCTACACTTAACCCAAGCAAAAATTTTTCTGATCTTGCATTTTTGTAAGATGAGCATGATAACTTTTTACAGTTAAGTCACCACATAGGAGCTTTCATGACAGACCAACCACCCGTAGCAAACCCAATGAATGCCGCAGCTATTCCCATGAATCGAGTAACGGCAACCCCTAGCCCCATAAATAACAATGTGAATAAGCCAATGGGGGGATCAGGGAAAAATATTCTCAGTGTTGATTTAGGAAGAACCTCCACCAAAACTTGTATTAGCCGCGAACCTGGCAATGTGGCTTTCATTACTTCCAATGTGAAACAAATGTCCATGGAACAAATACGAGGTGGCGTATTTGAGTCTAAGATGACTGATCCTCTCATGGATTTGTGGCTGGAATATCAAGGTAACGGATACGCTGTAGGTCAATTGGCTGCTGATTTTGGTGCTAATTTGGGAGTCGGCCAATCCAAGGTAGAAGATGCTTTAGCTAAAGTATTAGCAGCCGCTGGTTACTTTAAACTCAAAGACGATATTTCTATAATTGTTGGTTTGCCTTTCCTTTCTTTAGAACAATTTGAAAAAGAAAAAGCTCAGTTAACCAGTCTCATCAGCGGACCTCATGTCATGAATTTCCGTGGTGAAACTGTGTCTTTAAATGTCACCAAAGTTTGGGTAATGCCAGAAGGTTACGGTAGCTTGCTGTGGTCTGAAGCTCAACCCAATAAAGTCACCTCAATGCCTGATTTTACTAAGGTATCTGTGGGTATTGTTGATATCGGCCACCAAACCATTGACTTGCTCATGGTGGATAATTTCCGCTTTGCTAGAGGTCTTTCTCAAAGTGAAGATTTCGGGATGAGCAGTTTTTATGAAATGGTGGCTAAGGAAATTGAAGGTGCTGATAGTCAGTCTTTAGCCTTAATTTCTGCGGTGAATAAGCCCAAAGGTGAGCGTTTTTACCGTCCCAAAGGTGCAAGTAAACCTACGAACTTAGATGATTTTCTCCCTAATTTAACAGAGCAGTTTTCACGGGAAATTTGCTCTCGTGTCTTAGCCTGGCTACCAGAACGGGTAACAGATGTAATTATCACCGGTGGTGGTGGTGAGTTCTTCTGGGAAGCTGTACAGCGTCTACTCAAAGAAGCTCAGGTTAATGCCCATCTAGCTGCTCCTTCCCGTCAAGCTAATGCTTTAGGGCAGTATATTTATGGAGAGGCGCAATTGTCTGCTAGTCGCGCAGCTAGGTAATAAAACTGATGTTCCAATGGTCAAAAAAGGTAGTTAAATCCGTCACTTTTAACCCAGAAATTGCTGATGAGAGTTTGTTAGCACAGGTAGAAAGCTACTTGGAAGCACAACCTGAAAAGACTTTCAGTGACCTTTGTAAACAGGCTCTCTGGCAAGCTTTATGTGTACCGGAATCTGTACGACCTTCTCCAAATACAGCAACATCGCCCACTGAACACCAAATCAGTGAGTTGCAACGTCAAATAGCTGACCTTGAGGAACGTTTTTTTGCTAAGGAATCCAACCGTTTACAAACGATGGAAAGCCAGATATTGCAACTGACTCAACAAGTAGCACAACTGGCAATTATGGTCAGTCAAGGGTCTTCTACTCAGAATTCAACTTCACCATTACCAACTGTAGAGGTAGTTAATAATACTGTTTCTACCCCCGATCCCGCTCCCCAAGAAGTTGATCCTGTTATCAGCCGTCTGAGTCAATTCCTTGATGATTTCTAAGAAAAAAGCAAATTCACAAGCGTTTTTACAAGATCGGGAATTTTGAGAAGTCTACTGTTTACACCCAGGAATTAAAACATTTCTGGGTGTAATCTTTTTCGGGTGGGGTGATGGGGTGATTAAGAAAAATAACCAATGACTAATGACTAAGAACGAGTTTTCCACAAATAGCTAGATAGCAAATTTGTGAGTATGTGGGCAATAATTGGAACTAATAAGTTGCCAGTTAATAAGGTGCTGTATCCCAATATGATGCCAATAATGGTTGCCCACACCACATAAGGCCATTGTTCTGAACCACTCAGATGTAAAACTCCAAAACAGGCACTTGATACAATTACTGCTAAATGATTAGCTCCTAAAGCTGGTAACATGACACCACGAAATAATAATTCTTCGCTTAACCCAGGCAATAAACCTAACCAAAGCAGGTCTGGTAAAGCTAAAGGTTTAAGTACCATTTCTAGGTAATAGTCTGCACTTTGACGATAGGCAGCAAAAAAGTGATAAGCTAAACTGCTTAAAATAGTGATAATTAGACCTAACCCGAATCCCAAACATAAATGTATTGGCGACCAATACAACTTAAATAGGGGAAAGTTGCCAAAACGCAACCACAATTTGGCGACTATCCATAAAACGATCGCTGTTGCACCAATAGCTACAAGCACTTGAGTACGGGAGAGATTGGGAATTTCTGGTTTTTGCTTTTGTTGTTCAACCACAGGCTTTTAGATAAATCAGTAATGGGTAATGGGTCATGGAATGGGTAATGGGTAGAAAAACTATTCCTTGTTCCCTATTCCCTTGTTTATGACTAATGAGTAAGGATTAATACCTGCCTTGTGAGCGACTAGGACACCTACTGCTTCTAAATAAGAGTTTACTTGTATGGATTTAATTCCCAAGACTGCGGCAGGAACTTGGATTAAAGTTTTATTTTCTGCAACTGTAATGATTTGACATTGTTTTTCACTTAAACTCAGTAAGGTGCCACTCCCACAAGCGTTTGCTGGTACTATAACAGCATCAACTTGATCTGCCCAAATATCTGCTTGTAAAGAATTGCTAACTTGCCTACTGAGGATAAACTGAGGAGCGCGACTCAAGCCGACAAGAACACAAGGTAAAAATGTATAACCTATTTCTTCGGCTGCTGAACGGGGTGATAAATGGGGATCTGGGGGTTCTGCTGCCAGAGCGGGAGCGTGAGCGCAGGGAATTTGAAAATGACGGACTAATAAGTGGCTAATTACGGCTTCTGCACCTGCTAAGGGGTCTACACCTTGACCATAACGATAATTTTGGCTGGCTTCTTCATCTATATTATCGGGAAATCTGGCAACTACTGCGATCGCCTCTGCTTTCTCGTTTTTAATTAATTTTTCTGCCGCTCGCAATAAACTGTCTGGGTTGCCTATTGTTCCCCAACTTGCACCAGATGATGATATCCGTAATTCTACGTTTAATGGAGCATCTGTAATTACATGATCTGTAATATTTAATCCTAGTGTGGCTCTGGCTGCGTCTGCTGTTTGCAGATGTCTTAGCATTAATTCTGGTTCTATGCCTTGGTCTAAAAGTAAACCGACTCGGTTACTATGCACAGGTCTTAAACCCCATTCCCCGGCAGCAAATTTATCTAAACCGTATCCTTCTACATATAAAGAGTTAGGAATATTCCAGTATAAACTTGCACCGTTTAAAACATTGGGATGAGTAATCAGGCGATCGCATACCTGTGATATAACTCTAGCTACAGGTAATGCGTCACCAGCATAACCACCAATGGCTGCACCGATACCAGTAGGTATAATTAAAATAGCTGTATAGGGACGTTGCATAATCATTTAATGATAACGAATAAAATTGACTCAAATATCTTAAATAAATGCCTTCCATTGTTCAATTTTTCTACTCGTCAATAAAGACTAAAATCTCAAAACAAAAATATTAAACATTACCATTACTGATTACAAATATGGGCGTTGCCGATTTTGAGGTTTTCAATTTATTATTCTCATTTAGCAACGCCTGCAAATTAATTATTCAGCACTAGCTGTAGTCACAACAGCTTCTACAGTAGCTTTTTCTTTCTCTGCATCTACAGCAGTCACAGCCCAACGCAAAGGTTCACCTTGCTTCTTCAGTTCTGCTTCAATGGTTTTTTGTAATTCTGTAGGTGTTTCTTGTAAATCAATTTCGGCAGTAATAAAATGAGTAGTCATGATAGTAAAAACTATGATTGTTGATTTCTAGAATACAGCTATTTTGAGGTGATTGGTAATTGGTAATTGGTAATTTAGAAAAATATATTACCCATTACCTATTACTAAGTTCTTAATCTTTACCAAATTGCTTTTGATAAACTACTTCTTCTTTGTCTGTTTCTACCTTTAAATCAGACAGAGGTTTAGACACACAAAGTAAAGCATAGCCTTGTTCTTGTAACTCTGGACTTACACCCATACCTTCAGATTGATCTACACTTCCTTGGGTAATTAAAGCAGCACAAGTTGTACAAACCCCTGCATGACAGGAAGCAGGTAACTCTAAACCCGCTGTTTCTGCAACGGATAACACTGTTTCACCTTCAGGAACTTGCAAGTTATAAATTGTACCTTGGTGGTTAATTTCAACGGCGTAAGTTTTGGACATACGTAATAGCTGAGTCTTTCAACGGATAAATTACATATCTTATCTGATATTATGCCAATTTCACAATATTTACTCTTGACTACAAATTTTGCCAATTATAACTGCTGGGTGCTGAATCCTGAATGTTTAATAAAAATAATCATTTCATTACCTACAACTGGACTACGGGCAATTAATTTATCTTGAGAATCTATAATTTGTAAATGCGTAAAATCTAATTCTTGAGAACGTTGTAATATATCCCCTGCTAATTTTTTTTGTGCTGATTTTTCTAACCTGTACCAATCATCACGGATGGTAATTATTAAATCGCTGGTATGCAAATTAGCTTGAATAGATTTTATCAGATTAACCGTAATATTTTCACCTTCTTTATTTTGTATAGTAACTACAGCAATTTCTGCTAATTGATTTTTAATAGCAGCTATTAAATTTTGTTCTGGTGTTAATTCTACAGATGTGGGGATAGGTTCAGGTTCTGGTATTAATGTAGGAATAGGTTCAGGTTCTGGTGTTGATGTGGGGATAGGTTCAGGTTCTGGTGTTGATGTAGGAATAGGTTCAGGTTCTGGTGTTGATGTAGGAATAGGTTCAGGTTCTGGTGTTGATGTAGGAATAGCTTCAGGTGTAATAACTTCCTCAACTGGGGGAATAATTGCAACTTCGGTAGGTTTAGAGGTAAATAAAAATGTAGTTAACACAACTAAAACTACAGCAAATACTGCAAAAATTAATGTTAAAACTGTATCTGATACATTATTAGAAACCTGAGATGGTAAAAACAAGCGAAAAGTCTGTAAAAACTTATCCCATCCTAACAAAATCCTTTCTAAAAGATTAGGCTTTTTTTCAGTTGTTGCGGATTGTTCTGTTTCTAACTTGACAACAGTATTTTCTAAAAATCCAATTGTTCCCCTTAAAAATTGAATTATTGTCGTTTTCCAAAGTGACTGATTTTTCTGATCAGGTTTTGGAGAAAGGGAATTTTGTGGTTTATCCCTTGATTTATTCCTTGTTTTCCTCTGCTTGTCTCGTGACATGGAACTTTCACCCAATTAAATGATTCAATGATAGAAGTTAGAAGTCAGGATATAAAATTTAGAAGTCCTTTATTGTACCATTAGTTGAATTTATTGATTTATGAAACTTAAACGTCGTCAATTTCTAATTTTAGGTGGTGTTAGCACTATTGGTTCAGGATTTTTAGGTTGGAAATTCGCTAGTCAAAATTCTGAAAATCCATTCTTAGAAACTGTCATAGCGGCAAATCCAAATCCCCAAGATTTATTACTACGTTTTGTCTCAGTTGCTGATACTGGAACTGGTGCAAGGGGACAATATGCTGTAGCTAAGTCCATGAATTTTTATCACCAAAAAAATCCTTACAATACAGTGATTTTAGCTGGAGATAATATTTACAATAAGGGAGAAATTGAAAAAATAGAAGCTGTTTTTGAAAAACCTTATCAACCTTTGTTACAACAAGGTGTAAAATTTCATGCTTGTTTGGGAAATCATGATATTAGAACTGATAACGGTAATCCACAGGTGCAATATCCTGCGTTTAATATGCAAGGAAAACGTTACTATACCTTTAGTAAAAATAATGTCCAGTTCTTCGCTTTAGATACTAATGGTAATGCTGATTGGGAAAATCAATTAATTTGGTTAGAAAAAGAATTGAGTTTAAGTAAAGCGACTTGGAAAGTAGTTTTTGGTCATCATCCCATTTATGCTTCAGGTCATTATGGCAATAATCCCAAATTTATCAAAATTTTTACACCTCTATTTAAAAAGTATGGTGTACAACTTTACATCAATGGTCATGAACATCATTATGAACGCACTCGTGCTATTAATGGTACAACCTATGTAATATGTGGTGCAGGGGCAGGAAGTCGTCCTGTGGGTCGTTCTAAATGGACTGAATATTCTACCAGTAATTTAAGTTTTGCTACCTATGATGTTTATGCAGATAGAATTGAAGTCCAAGGAATTGGTACTAATAATCGTGTTTTTGATCGGGGGGTAATTAGTTTGTAGAATTATACAGCAGCCAGCTATCAGCTAAAATTTAAGAACCTGAAAATCAACAACAAAGAGGATAATTTTTCAGATTAGGAAAGGTTTCAATTTTTTAGAACTGTTTTCCTCTTGATTTGTAATTTCAGAATAATAAGCTGATAGCTGAAAGCTAAATTTAAAGTAAGGATACAGAATTCAGAATTCAGAATGAATGAGAGTTTTCAAGGTATTCTTGATAATTGATGAAAAAACATACTGCTGTGAATCACTGCTACAAAAAATATTCTGACTCCTGACTCCTGAATTCTTACAATTTAAAACTGCCGTAAAAAACGTAAATCGCTATTATATAAACGGCGAATATCATCAATTTGATGTAAAACCATTGCAAACCGTTCTACACCAAAACCGGCGGCAAAACCAGTATAAATTTCCGGGTCATAACCCACAGATTTCAATACATTGGGGTCTACCATACCGCAACCCATCACTTCTAACCAGCGACCGTTCCACTGTAAATCTACTTCCGCAGAAGGTTCTGTAAATGGGAAATAACTAGCGCGGAAGCGGATAGGTAAATCGCCAAACATTGCTTGTAAAAATACTTTGACAGTGCCTTTAAGGTCACTAAAAGTTAGTCCTTCATCTACTGCTAACAGTTCTATTTGATGGAAAACAGCGGAGTGAGTAGCATCTACATCATCTCGCCGATAAACCCTACCTGGGGCGACGATTTTGATCGGTGGTTCTTCCTTTTCCATATAACGAATTTGCACCGATGAGGTGTGAGTCCGCAATAAGTTACCATCGGGTAAATAGAAAGTATCCTGCATATCACGGGCGGGGTGGTCAGGTGGGGTGTTGAGGGCTTCAAAATTATAGTAGTCTGTTTCCATTTCTGACCCTTGCGCCACAGTGTAACCCAGACCGACAAAGATATCCAGAGCTTGGTCAATGATACCATTGAGGGGATGAACCCGACCTTGGGGACGGTAAATACCAGGCATGGTGACATCTAGAGTTTCAGCCTCTAACTGTGCCTGAATTTGGGCAGATTCTAAAGCGGCACGTTGCTGGTCAAGACTATTTTGTAAAGCTTCTTTGACAGTATTGGCGATCGCACCAACTTGAGGACGTTCTTCCGCGCTCAATTTACCCATATTGCGTAAAAGTACGCCTAGTTGACCTTTTTTACCCAAATAATTAACTCTGAGTTCTTCTAAAGCTTCCAGGGTATTCACAGCTGCGATCGCTGCAACTCCATCCTGCTGCAATCCTAAAAGTTGATCCTCTAAATTACTAGTCATTAGTTAGTCAGTGGTCATGAATTATGAATTTAGTGATCAGTTATTAGTAGTCAGTGGCAAAATATAAACAACTAACAACTGATTCAGGAAAATTAACCTTAGCAATGTGCCATGAATGAGTCAATGGCAAAAGTTCAAGCATCTCCCCTGTTTACCAGTTTAGAAGCTGATCAACCATGAAAAATATTTTTTCTTGTTGTTGTGACCAAAAACACTGACAACATATTCTTAACTAATGATTAATAACTAAATCACCAATTACCAATGACCAATTACCAATGATCAATGAAATTACTAATTAGTAACGATGACGGTATTTATGCTTTGGGTATTCGCACTTTAGCTAACACCTTAGCAGAAGCCGGTCACGAAGTGAGCGTAGTTTCTCCAGACCGAGAAAGATCCGCAACCGGACATGGATTAACCTTACATCAACCAATTCGCGCTGAAATAGTTGAAGCAGTGTTTCATCCATCCATAAATGCTTGGGCTTGTGATGGTACACCTTCCGACTGTGTAAAATTAGCTCTGTGGGCATTACTCGATTCTCCTCCCGACTTGGTAGTATCAGGAATAAACCAAGGTGCCAACTTAGGTACAGAAATTTTGTACTCCGGCACTGTTTCCGCCGCAATGGAAGGTATGATAGAAGGTATCCCCAGTATTGCTCTGAGTTTAACCAGCTACGATCACAAAGACTTTCAACCAGCGGCAAAATTTGCCAAGCTTTTAGTAGACCAAATAGCAGCCCAACCCGTCAAAGATTTAATGCTACTTAACGTTAACATCCCTCCTGTTTCCTGGGAAGAAATAGTCGGTGTCACCATTACTCGACAAGGAATAAGACGCTATACCGACGTTTTTGATAAGCGAGTTGACCCCCGTGGCAAAACTTATTATTGGCTAACTGGAGAAGTTTTAGAGGATGTAGAACCACCACCAGGTTTAAATGTAGCTGCAAACGTGCCAATTGACGTAGAAGTTATCCGTAAAAACTTCATTAGTATAACTCCCTTGCAATACAATCTTACCTATGCCAGCGGACTGCAAAAACTATCTCAATGGGATTTTAAATTTCCGTAAATTTTTGCGGTATTTGCTGATAATTTAATTTAAATTAAACACTCCTTCATATAAACCCAATATACCCAATACAAATATAGGAGCTATATTTAGGATCACCAAATACAGATAAATTCCGGTTAATTAAGAGTTTTTCTGTATAGTGTGTCTCACTAATTATTACATCTTACAGAACAGCATCAAATGAGCAACTGTATGTAAGAATACGGAAATTAGGGAACAATACCGTTGACTCCATTTGATTGAAACTAGAGTATGCTTTATTACCAATAGGTACTTTATAATCAAAGTAGTCAGAAAGCATAGACTAGGAATATAAGCAGAATTTTCGTTGATTTATCGCCCGCTCAGTCCAGCAAACAACACCCATGTCTAGGATAGAGAACCAATTTACCGTACAATTTTGGGGCGTGAGGGGTAGCATACCCTGTCCAGGTCCACACACCGTCCGTTATGGAGGTAATACCCCTTGTGTTGCCATGCAAGTGGGTGGTAAACGCTTAGTTTTTGATTGTGGAACAGGAGTTCACGTTTTGGGACAGTCATTATTGTCCCAAATGCCCGTAGAAGGTCACATCTTCTTCACTCACTCCCACTGGGATCATATGCAGGGATTTCCGTTCTTCACCCCGGCTTTTATTAAAGGTAATAACTTTAATATTTATGGGGCGATCGCTCCAGATGGTTCAACAATTGAGCAACGTCTCAATGACCAAATGCTCCATCCCAATTTCCCAGTACCCTTACAAATCATGCAGGCCAATCTGAATTTTAACAACATTCAACCAGGCCAACCTATTCACATTGATGATATCACCATAGAAACAGCACATCTTAACCATCCAGGGGAAGCCGTAGGATATCGAGTTAACTGGCGTGGTGGTGCTGCCGTTTACATCACAGACACTGAACATTTTCCGGATAAATTAGATGAAAATGTCTTGTGGTTATCACGGAATGCAGATGTTTTGATTTACGATTCTACCTACACAGACGATGAATATTATTCATCCAAATCACCAAAAATAGGCTGGGGACATTCTACATGGCAAGAAGCTGTGAAAATAGCCCAAGCGGCCAATGTCAAAACCTTAGTTATATTCCATCACGATCCTGCTCACAAGGATGATTTCTTAGATAATGTAGGTAAACAAGCAGCTGATAAATTTCCTGGGGCAATTATGGCTAGGGAGGGGTTAATACTTCAAGTTCCGGTTTTAGATTCCGTCTCTGAATCGTTACCTATAACTAAGTCTTGAAATCATGACAGGTGACAGGTGACAGGTGACAGGTGACAGGTGACAGGTGACAGTTTTTGTTAAATGCTTTTGAATTTAGGAAAGAAGCGGAAAATTGACGTTGTAGAAATTGTGATAATTGTCAGAAATAGCTTTTAATGTCAGTCTTGATTATTTTCTGTTGGGAACTCTTCTATCACTGACCTGCTAAAATAAACCTAAAATTCCAGAATCTAAGTGCTAAATTTGTCTCAAAATGGGTGTTCTGTGTGGGTTGCTGCTTCAATAGAACAGCTACTAACACCAACTGCTATTGCTCTTGGTAAGTTCGATGGTGTTCATCTTGGTCATCAAAGAGTAATTCAACCAATTTTGCATTCAGTTGTCGGTAAACAGAGGCGGGAAGATAGGAAAAAATTATCAGAAGACCTACCTAGTCATCCAACTGAATTATCAACTTTATCAGCACCCCAAAAATCTATATATTCTACCGTTGTCACCTTCGATCCCCATCCCCAGGAGTTTTTTAGCGGCCAACGTCGCTCCTTGTTAACACCCCTAGAAGAAAAAGTAGAACAATTGCGATCGCTAGGTGTACAACAACTTGTATTATTACCTTTTAATCAAGAATTATCCGCCCTTTCTCCAGAAGATTTTGTGGAGAAAGTCATTGTCCAACAGCTGCAATGTCGAAAAATTAGTGTTGGGGAAGATTTCTGTTTTGGGAAAAAACGTGTGGGTACAGCGAAAGATTTGCAGAAAATAGCCGCCCGGTACGATATACCAGTCACCATAGTTCCAATTCAAACTGATACAAATAACCTACCAAAAAATACTGATTGCACTCACAATAGTGGGTTAATGGAAGATGGACGTATCAGTACCTCATCAATTCGCCAAAGTTTAGAAACTGGAGATATTACCAAAGCTAACCGTCTATTAGGCAGACCTTACAGCTTAATTGGTGAAGTTGTGACAGGACAAAAATTAGGAAGAACCATTGGTTTTCCCACCGCTAATCTACAACCACCAACAGAGAAATTTTTACCCTGTCAAGGAGTTTATGCGGTTAAAGTTCTCATCCCTAGCGAAACTCCTAATAATGAACCTATACAAAAAATGGGGGTAATGAACATTGGCAATCGTCCCACCGTCAACGGTACAAATTCATCTATAGAAGTACATTTATTTGATTGGTCTGGTGACTTGTACGGTCAAAAAATAGTAGTAGAATTAGTAAAATTTTTACGTCCTGAACAAAAATTTTCTGATTTAGAAGCCCTGAAAAACCAAATTCAACTTGACAGCACTATAGCTAGAGAAGTTTTAATTGGTCAATACTGAATTTGGATAATTACCAGGGAACAATGTATATATTGGTGATTAGTGATTGGGAAATATATGTTACCCATTACCCATTACCTATTACCCATTACCCATTACCTAGTCAGTATGAGAGAAAAAATTGACGCTTTAACACAAAATCTAGCTCGTACCATCGTTGGTAAAAATGAGGCAGTACGTTTAGTATTAGTAGCTTTACTTGGTGGTGGTCATGCCTTGTTAGAAGATGTACCAGGAGTTGGTAAAACCCTGCTGGCTAAATCTTTAGCGCGTTCTGTAGACGGTAAATTTCAAAGATTACAATGTACCCCGGATTTACTCCCCACAGATATTACAGGTACAAATATTTGGAATCCCAAAACAGGCGAATTTTCCTTTATGCCAGGGCCGATATTTGCCAATGTGCTGTTAGCAGATGAAATTAACCGCGCTACTCCCCGTACTCAGTCAGCTTTGCTGGAAGTAATGGAAGAACGTCAAGTAACAATTGATGGTGTATCCCGTCTTGTTCCTCAACCTTTCTTTGTGATTGCAACTCAAAACCCCGTCGAATATCAAGGTACATTCCCCTTACCAGAAGCACAGATGGATAGATTTATGTTGTCCTTGAGTTTGGGTTATCCCTCTGAGTCAGAAGAAATGCAAATGTTGCAAAATTTCCAACAAGGTGTCCAACTAAGTGATTTACAACCCTGCATTAGTTTAGAAGAAGTAGCTCAATTACGCCAACTTTGTTCACAGGTAAATATAGATAAATCCTTACAACAATACATTTTAGATTTAGTGCGGACTACTAGACAGGATGAAGAAATTACTTTAGGTGTGAGTCCTCGTGGTACGGTGGCATTACAAAAAGCATCCCAAGCATTAGCATTTATTTTAGATAGAGATTATGTGATTCCCGATGATGTGAAATTTTTAGCGCCTTATATTTTAAGTCATCGTTTAATTCCTAGAGGTGGTAGGAATGCTAAAACAGTAGTTGATAGGATTTTGCGGTCTGTGGCAATTCCTTAATTTTATTATCCCTCTCTGCGTCTTTGCGTGAGAAAACAAAAAAGCGACTAGAAGTCGTGGCTAAACAGAGAAAACCCACCTGCGTGGGTTTCAAACTCTTGATTTTTACATCAGTATATTTTGAAACAATCGCCTGTGAACATCTGGTAGGAACAGTAGTAAAACCAGAATATCTCAACGACGATAAATTGGGGAGAGTCATAGATAAACTATTTATAAAAGAATTGGATATAATATTTTTTATTATTGCCTTAAAAGCCGCTCGAAAATGTGGAGTATCACTATCAACATCACACCTAGACTCATCATGCTTTGGTCAAATAGCAGTAGAATATCAAGAACAATATTAAACATAGAAAATTAAATTAATTGGAAACCTCCTAAGTTTAACAAAATCTGAGCAAATGGAGATTTTTCACAGTTAGTAAATCCTACTGTCAAATAACTTTTTTTAAATTCTTTAAATCCTGGTTGGTTGTTAAGAATAATGTAAGGTTCAATAAACATTTTAGAGTTGCCTCCATATACTATATGATCTTGTACATAACCATGATTAAGTTCGCAACCATAAGGAATAAAACAGCTTATCAATATATAGATTTTTTCATGTTTGAACATAATCAACTCAGACAAGTTATCATAATTTGCTCTTACATAATCCTCATAATTTCCAGAAGCTATTAAAAAAATAGGACGTTGATTTTCAATAGCTTTATTTATTAAAGTTATCTTACTTACACTTGTATTAATTGATAATTCTTCCCCATCTTCTGCATCAAAATGTGGACAATATCCTGCTGTTGCGACTTGATGAGTTTGAATATAAACTCCTCCAAGTGATAATTTAGGCTGAATTTTTACAGCTTTTCTGTTGAGTTCTGGTTGATAATAATTAATAGCTTGCTTTTCTAGTATTCTAAGATTTTCTGCAAGATTAGAAATTTTATTTAATAAATCTTCGGTGACAACTCGATAACGGATAATAGCATTTTCAATTTCTGCAAATTCTGATTGACGATGATGATTTAGGTGACGATTTCTCAAATTATGAGAAAGTCCTATATACATAACGGGAGAATCACCATTACCAACATAATAAATACCTGGTTTTGTAGGTAAATCCTTACGTTGATGATATGGCAAGAATGGCATTTCTTTGTAATTGAGATTTAGCTTCATATTTAATTAGCGTTTGTAGCAACTGATAAACTCTCTAAATACCCAACCCCAAACCCTATATTTACCCTTGTGATAACCAGATATTTTTGTCCAAGGTCTTCCTTTATTATCATAGGCAATTTCTAGAATGTAAACTTCCTTGCCATTTTTCAATTGATTTATAATTTTACCATTGGGGACATCTCTTACATTCAAAGGAGTATCTGTAGGGTCAGTAACTTTACAAACTTCCTCAGCTTTCGCTGGTGAAATTACAGCATTAACACCACCAAATAAAACTAAAGAGACAACCAAATAAGACCACACTTTCATAAAAATTTTTCCTTACTTTTAAAAAGTATTGTATTTCATCAGTTAATCAATCCGCAACATTACTTGATGAATTAGTAAAAATTTCCTCAACACCTTGACGAATAGCATCTTCCATATCTTCCAGCGTTGCAGGTTCACCATCAGATTTCAAACAACCTGCGACATCCTCCAACTTAGTTACCACAAAAGGCTTTTTAGTTTTTAATAAGGCTGGTTTTGTTGTAGTAAATTCTAACTCAATGAGAAATTTTGACATATTGATTTCCATGATAGGTAGAAATAGGTTCACCAGTAATTACAGAATAAAGAACATCGGGATCTAAATCTGCTCCATTATCCCAATAAATTGTTCCCCATTCAAGGTTAACTTTCACAGTTTTAAAAAATTCTAAATCCTGTAAAGTTTGAAAAACTCCAGTAAATTCAACTAATTGACTAACATCAACAATACCTTCTTTACCATCTGCAAATTTCAGATAGAGTTGATAGTTCTCTTGAGGAATGACTTCTATAATATCTTGCAACATAATTTACCAAAAAAATGGGTCTAAAGCCCCGTCCTTCTAGGACGGCTTTTCTTTAAATTGCGGATCAACTCTCTAAGTACATCATTTTGAGTACGGCTTGTTTCTGAGCAATACTCCACAAGTAGTTTATATTCCTCCTCTGAACATCTGATAGTTAATTTTTTCATGCCGTCATATTGCCGTTAACTTGTGATATAATACTAGCATGAAAACACTAAAGTTTAAGTTATACGAACACAAAAGGAATAGACACCTCAAGCGAATGATTAATGCCGCAGGGGTGATCTACAACCATTGTATTGCCCTGCATAAACGGTATTACCGAATGTGGGGTAAACACTTAAACTGTGCAAAACTTCAGTCGCATATTGCCAAACTAAGAAAACGCAATGCTTTCTGGCAGTCATTAGGTTCTCAGGCAGTACAAGATATTTGTCAAAGAATAGACAAAGCATACCAATTATTCTTTAAACACAACAAAAAAGGAGTGAGACCACCAGGGTTTAAGAAAGTTAAGAAATATAAATCTTTCACTCTTAAACAAGCTGGTTATAAATTATTGGATGGTAATAGAGTAAAAATCGGGAATCGAGTTTATCAATTTTGGAAATCTAGAGAAATAGAAGGAAAGATTAAAACAATAACCATAAAGCGTACCGCATTAGGTGAAATGTTTATGGTTATTGTAGTTGATAATGAGCTAGAACCAGAAATCAAATCAACGACTGGTAAGATAGCGGGGTTTGATTTTGGATTAAAAACCTTCCTGACTTGTTCTGATGGAACTAAAATTGATTCTCCAGAGTTTCTAAAACAATCTCTAAATGCTATTAAGAAAGCTAGTAGACATCATTCCAAAAAGGTAAAAGGTTCAAACAACAGAGAAGGAGCTAGAAAGAATTTAGTTCGTAAACACGAAGATGTTTGTAACAGAAGACGTGATTGGTTTTGGAAACTAGCGCATACATTGACTGACAAGTTTGATGTTTTATGTTTTGAAACTTTAAACCTCAAAGTTATGCAACGTCTTTGGGGTAGAAAAATATCAGACTTAGCTTTTGGAGAATTTATACAAATATTAGAATGGGTAGCCAAAAAGAAAAACAAACAACTTGTTTTTGTGGATAGGTGGTATCCATCTAGTAAAACTTGTTCTTGCTGTGGTCATGTTTTAGAAAGTCTAGATTTGGCGATTAGACAGTGGCGTTGTCCATCTTGTAATTCAGTCAATGGACGTGATGAAAACGCTGCTAGAAATATTCAAATGGTTGGGGCATCAACCATTGGTTTAGGCGATGTGAGACTGGCTATAGCCAGCAATTGCTGTTTGACCCCAGAATCCTCACCCTTTTAGGGTGGGGAGTATGTCAATCTAATGGTTCGATTTTCTCTAAAGAATCATTTTGTCTAGCCAAGTTCCAGTTTTTGAGAAGTTCTGATTTGTGGATTGCTGCCCATTCAATTACTAAACCTAAAACTCTAGGACTAAGTTTACCTTCTAAAATTGATAATGTTTCTATATCAATAATTGCCTTTTGTTGATTATAACGAACGTGAAAATGTGGTGGAGGATGATCATTATAATACATGGTAATAATAATTCCTAAAAAACGGCAAACTTCCGGCATTCCATTACCTGATAATATATTTTTTTTAATCATCATATTTTAGCATATTCTCTTTCTTTGCACCTCTGCGTGAGAAAACAAAAAAAAGGACGAACCCAAAAAGTCCGTCCTAAAATTGCCAAAGAAAACGCAAAACTTTAAACCTTAGCTTCTTCCCTTACCAACTTATCCCAACCCAAATCCCTCAAATTATTATTCCTTCTTAAAGGACGAGTTACCAACTCTAAAACATCCCGCGCATTCCCAAAACCATGTATCTGTGCAAAAGTAAATTCCACAGACCATTTAGTATTAATTCCCCGCGCTTCTAAAGGATTTGCATGAGCCATACCAGTAATTACCAAATCTGGTTTTAACTCATAAATTCGTTGAACTTGATTGTAATTATCTGGCTTTTCAATAATTCGTGGTAAAGGAACATTCATTTCCTGACAAGTCTTTTCTAACAAAGCTAACTCCGCAGCTTGATAGCGTTTATCCATGTAGGGAATACCGATTTCTGGGACAGTCATTCCGCAGCGAATTAAGAACCTTCCCAGAGAAATTTCCAGTAAATTATCACCCATAAAAAACACAGATTTACCGCGAATTAATTGCACGTAATCTTCTAAATTTGCCCATATCTGCGCTTCTCTTTCATCTAAACCTTGGGGTGTAATTCCAAACACAGAACAGATTTTTTCAATCCATGCTCTTGTACCATCGGGACCAATCGGGAATGGTGCGCCAATTAATTTACATTTTCTGCGTCGCATTAAAGTTGTCGCGGTACGACTGAGGAAAGGATTAACACCAGCGACATAATAACCTTCTTCTAAAACAGGTAATTCTGTAAACCGTTTTGCAGGTAGCCAACCAGAAACTTTAATACCTTGTTTCTTTAATTCTAAAGTTAATTGAGTAACTACTGGGTCAGGTAAAGAACCGAATAAAACCAAAGGTGGATGGTCTACATATTCTGATTCATCTTGAGTAATGTCTTCTTTTTTCTTACCAAAATTCATCAGCTTCTGAATGGCGTTACGCTCGCCTTTTTCAGTTTCCGTTACTGGTGCTTTATCAGGACAACGGTTAGCCATGGCAGCTAATACCGTGTCTTCTCCTTGGGTAAAGGCATAATCCAAACCATTAGCGCGAGCAACAACAATAGGAATACCAATTTCCGCTTCTAACTTTGGTGCTAAACCTTCCAAATCAGTTTTAATAATTTCCGTGGTACAAGTACCAATCCAAACTATCACACTAGGATTGCGATCGCGTTTAATTTGCTCACACAATCTTTTCAATTCTTCATAATCATTTAACTGTGCGGAAATATCACCTTCTTCTAACTCAGCCATGGCATAACGGGGTTCAGCAAAAATCATTACCCCCATCGCATTTTGCAGAAAATAACCGCAAGTTTTTGTACCAATAACTAAAAAGAAACTATCTTCAATTTTTTGATATAACCAAGCCACACAACTAATAGGACAAAAAGTATGATAATTACCAGTTTCACATTCAAAATTTAAAGCAGAATTTTCTTTAGCGACTGTCATTTAAATATTCTCCCCTTAAATAAGGTTTACAAGTTAGTTATCAGGAAGCAGGAGTATGGTTTACGGGACGTAGCACTATTTGGAATCAGAATTTATTTTTCTCCCCATCTCCCCATCTCCCCATCTCCTACTGTTCCCTGATAACCGATTTAATTATTGGGGAAGAGACGAGCCATTTCCGACTCATCAAAGACCTCAGAAGGCAGTTCTTCACCTAAAAGGCTATTATTTTCTTCACCCTCATTTAGCGATGTTTCATCACCCCAAACATCAGAGATGACATCCCGAAATTCATTCTCATCGGGTTGATTGAGTTCATCAAATCCATTGTTATCAGCGATATTAAAATCACCTAAACCATCATCATTGTTGTCCTCTGTCAAACTGATAGACTCAAAGGACATTTCCCCAAAATCATCTCCTGTATCCAAATCAGATGGTGGTTGGAAATCCTGTGTAATGCTGTCTTCAGATAAAGACACATCATCAAAGGCATTTTCATCCACATCATCCATTTTGAACTCGTGAACAGCGACTTGTTCTTCCATGCTGAAATCATCATCTACTGATGGTTGCACGTCAGAAATTTCTTCTGTCACCTCTGGAGACCCATTTGAGTAAATCTCTGGTTCTTGCATCGGACTCAACCGATTACCAAGGCTAATATCTGGATCAAAATGTAAACCCAAGACATCAATCAAAGTATCAGCGTCTGGATTTAACTTTGCAAACGGAAACATCAACTGAGCTAGTTTTGGCTCTAGAGCATTGACTACACCCAAAATTAGATAGGAAGAAGGACGCTTCCCTCCATCAGGGGTATAAACCGATTCTATGGTCATTTGCAAGGTAATCCAATCGCGGTTGGCTTGAAAGAATTGCAACCACTTTTGTTTAATTGAATCCGTAAAACTATCAAAGAACGCCATATTGTCCTCCATGCTGAAGAGGTAATTGTTTTATACAATCATCAAGTCTAATTCCTCTTCCGCATTATTGACTGGTGGTTTACTCGGATTTAAATAAAAATCAGACAAAAGAGAAAAAAGTTCACGATCCGGTGCATCGTTCGGAACGACACCTTCAGGACGGGATAAAATCTGATCGGCTATACTGAGGTAATAGTCACAAACGTAGTCCAGGGAAGGATCTGACTCTGCCATCTCAAACATAGTTTTTCCTTTCACACGGGAAACACGGATGTCTTCAATTAAAGGTAATACCTCTAAAACTGGCATCGGTACTGATTCTACGTATTTCTCAATTAAGTCACGTTTAGCCGTACGATTACCGATTAAACCAGCTAGTCGCAAGGGGTGAGTTCTGGCTTTTTCACGGACAGATGCCGCAATCCGGTTAGCAGCAAATAAAGCATCAAAACCATTATCTGTAACGATCATACAGTAGTCGGCATAGTTCAATGGTGCAGCAAAACCACCACAGACAACATCACCGAGAACGTCAAATAAAATTACATCGTATTCATCAAAAGCGTTAAGTTCTTTTAAGAGTTTGACTGTTTCACCAACCACGTAACCACCACATCCCGCACCGGCAGGTGGTCCACCTGCTTCTACACAGTCAACTCCACCATAACCTTTATAAATTACATCTTCTGGCCAGACATCTTCGTAGTGATAGTCCTTTTCTTGCAAGGTATCAATGATGGTAGGAATCAAAAACCCGGTCAGTGTAAAGGTGCTGTCGTGTTTGGGGTCACAGCCAATTTGCAGCACTTTCTTACCACGTTTAGCTAGGGCTACAGAGATGTTGCAGCTAGTTGTAGATTTACCAATACCGCCTTTTCCATAAACTGCTAATTTCATTTGTTCTGACCTCTTATAGTTCTTTCTCTTAGTTCAAACATTAGCCCTCTGCACCTAGCCTGTGATGGCGATGTGTGAGGTCTGTGAATGTCATTATTGTGCAAATTCCCTGGAAAGGAAAGAGTAAGAAAATATGAAAATAGCTAAAAAACAGATTAATAAAGATATTTAAAGATAAAAAACATATAAAATGACTCCTAAAACTCTCAAAAACTATAAAAACCTAGATTAATAACTTTTGATAAATTAATTAATAAAAAGAGTTTCAAAAAACAAATTAAATCTAAAGAGATTATAATGACTAGCAAGTAACCTGATAAATCTCTATTATTTCGTGTAATTTGTGGACTTAATGGTTGATTTTTCGATGAATTGCCGCCAAATCCTTAATACTAATTTCACAAGCTCAGTTAGATATCAGTAGATATGAGTGTCTACCATGATCCTTGTAAATTATTATTAAATAATCAAATATCTGATCAAAGATAATCAAATCATGACCTAGATAAATTTCGTATATAATTAAATATTTTTGTTAACAGCGTTGATTTCCTGTAAAGATTGCCAGCCGCCGTGCCATTGAGAATTATCTTGCAGTAATTTGGCATTGAGCCAAAAACGCACATTAGGATCACAGGAGGCTACCATTTCAGCATATACCCACTTACCCTGATTTTTGCGGTTAACAACTTGAAAATGTCGCCAACCATCAACTTTTTGCTGTGCTGTCCATTTAGAACCCAGTAAATAAGGAAATTTTTGTTTTTTAGGCATTGGTAATCAGAATATATATGTTAAATCTATTTTTGTTGAAATTAGATTTAGCACAAATTTGTGTCGCTATTGGATCATTAACATACAGTGCAACTATATTTAGATTTTAGTAAAAATAACTTACTTATTTTATCCATAAAATACCCTATGGATTATACACCTATAATATCACAAAAAATGTATGTGTCAATATCAATCCTGAAATGACGTAAACTCGTTGATTATTGAGAAATATTTCTAATATTATTGATAATAGACCGGAGCTTATTGCGAAAATCCTCAAAATGAACTTTTTTGGCAAACCGGAGATTTAAAAAACTTATATATTGAGGTAACAGGGAAATTGCAAATTCTTACTCCCGACTCCTAGATTTGGGATAATACTACATTACTAGGATGTGAAGACCGATCCAAGTAAATCTGGGGTATTTTTACAATGACGATATGAGAGTAATTTATCAAAAAATCTATGCAACCGACCAATCCGAACCAATTTACAGAGAAGGCTTGGGAAGCGATCGCTCACACTCCCGATATCGCCAAGCAATACCAGCAGCAGCAACTAGAGAGCGAACATTTAATGAAAGCGCTCCTAGAACAAGATGGATTAAGTAACGCAATTTTTACTAAAGCCAGTGCAAATATCCAAAAAGTTAGAGATTACACAGATCAATTTATCACCCGTCAACCAAAAGTATCAGGAAGTAGCACATCTGTATATTTAGGACGTAGTTTAGACACATTATTAGACCGGGCAGAGAAATATCGCCAAGAATTTAAAGATGAATATATTTCCATTGAACATATATTATTAGGATATGCCAAAGATGACCGATTTGGTAAAAGTCTACTCCAAGAATTTGGTTTAGATGAAGGCAAATTAAAAAATATTATTAAAGAAATTCGTGGGAGTCAAAAAGTGACAGATCAAAATCCAGAAGGAAAATATCAATCTTTAGAAAAATACGGCCGTGACTTAACAGAAGCAGCACGTAAAGGACAATTAGATCCAGTCATTGGTAGAGATGATGAAATTAGAAGAACTATTCAAATTCTTTCCCGCAGAACAAAAAATAACCCTGTATTAATTGGTGAACCAGGTGTTGGTAAAACTGCCATTGCCGAAGGTTTAGCACAGCGAATTGTGGCTGGTGATGTTCCCCAATCTTTAAAAGATCGAAAACTGATAGCTTTAGATATGGGAGCATTAATTGCGGGGGCAAAATTTAGAGGTGAATTTGAAGAAAGACTGAAAGCAGTATTAAAAGAAGTCACCGAATCTGGTGGTAATATTGTATTATTTATAGATGAAATTCATACCGTTGTCGGTGCTGGTGCAACCCAAGGAGCAATGGATGCGGGGAATTTATTAAAACCCATGTTAGCCAGGGGTGAATTACGTTGTATTGGGGCGACAACTTTAGATGAATATAGGAAATATATAGAAAAAGATGCAGCTTTAGAAAGACGTTTCCAACAAGTTTATGTAGATCAACCAGATGTTACTGATACAATTTCTATTTTACGGGGTTTAAAAGAACGTTATGAAGTTCATCATGGGGTAAAAATTTCCGATAGTTCCTTAGTTGCTGCGGCTACTTTATCTAGTCGTTATATTAGCGATCGCTTCCTCCCAGATAAAGCCATTGATTTAGTAGATGAAGCCGCAGCTAGATTAAAAATGGAAATCACATCTAAACCAGAAGAATTAGACGAAATTGATCGGAAAATTCTACAATTAGAAATGGAGAAACTTTCCTTACAAAAAGAAAGTGATTTAGCTTCCCGTGAACGGTTAGAAAGATTAGAAAAAGAACTAGCTGACTTTAAAGAAGAACAAAGAACCCTCAGCACTCAATGGCAATCTGAAAAAGATGTGATCACCAAACTGCAATCAATTAAAGAAGAAATTGATCGGGTGAACTTAGAAATTCAACAAGCCGAAAGAAACTACGATCTTAATCGTGCTGCTGAGTTGAAATATGGCAAACTTACAGATTTACACCGTCAATTAGAAACCGTAGAAAGTGAACTTACCAACGCTCAAGGTACAGGAAAAGCCTTATTAAGAGAAGAAGTCACCGAAGCAGACATTGCCGAAATAATTTCTAAATGGACAGGGATTCCTATTAGTAAATTAGTAGAATCGGAAAAAGAAAAATTACTGCATTTAGAAGATGAATTACATCAACGTGTAATTGGACAAAGTGAAGCTGTCACCGCTGTAGCTGATGCCATTCAACGTTCCCGCGCTGGACTTGCTGATCCTAATCGTCCCATTGCTAGTTTTATTTTCCTTGGACCGACAGGAGTCGGTAAAACCGAATTAGCCAAAGCTTTAGCCGCTTATATGTTTGACACAGAAGAGGCTTTAGTCAGAGTTGATATGTCAGAATACATGGAGAAACACGCAGTTTCTCGATTAATTGGCGCGCCTCCAGGTTATGTTGGTTATGAAGAAGGTGGACAATTAACTGAAGCTATTCGTCGTCGTCCTTACGCCGTAATTTTATTCGACGAAATTGAAAAAGCGCACCCCGATGTATTTAATATCTTCCTGCAAATTTTAGATGATGGTCGGGTGACTGATGCCCAAGGTAGAACGGTAGACTTTAAAAATGCCATTATCATCATGACCAGTAATATTGGTTCTCAATTTATTCTTGATGTTGCTGGGGATGATTCCAGGTACGATGAAATGCGTCATCGGGTGATGGAAACAATGCGGAATAGTTTCCGTCCTGAATTCTTAAACCGCATTGATGAAATTATCATCTTCCACAGTTTGCAAAAATCAGAATTACGGGAAATAGTCGAGTTACAATTAGATAGGCTCAAACAAAGGTTAGATGACAAAAAAATGTCTTTGAGAATTGCTGCCGCTGCACTAGACTTTTTAGCAGAGGTTGGTTATGATCCTGTATTTGGTGCAAGGCCATTAAAAAGAGCTATCCAGCGGGAATTGGAAACCCAAATTGCTAAGGCTATTTTGCGCGGTGAATTTAATGATGGTGATACAATCTTTGTAGATGTGCAAAATGAACGTTTAGCTTTTAGTCGTTTACCAGTGGAAGTGTTTAGCAGTTAATCTTACTGCTGAAATAAATTTTAGACTCAGGTTTTTAAAAACTATTAAAAGCTAGAAATTATGTCCCCGACTTCTTGCAGGAGGCGGGGTTCTGAATAGAAATAAACATAAAATAGGAGTGCTGAAGATGTCTTTGGAACAGGTTGCCAGTTTTTATGAAATGTTAAATTTAGAACCTGGTGTTTATGAACTCTATTATAAAAATTGTCGTCAACTCGGTATGTTTGATAGTTGTCATTGGGACACAAAAAAAATAGCTAGTTTTGCAGCTACCTTTGGCTATGAATTTACTCAAGCTGAGTTAGAGGAATTACTATTTGCAACTGAACCCGTAAGGTTAATTAGTAGATAGGTAATAGGTAATAGGTAATAGGTTATTAATCATTTACTGTCACCTGTCACCTGTAACCTATCACCTGTAACCTGCTTCCTAGAAACCCCCTTCCAGTTCTAAGAATTCTTCTTCATTTGGTGTAGAGATGCGCCCTAAAATTTGGTTACGATGGGGAAAACGCCCAAAACGAGAGATTATTTGTAGATGCTCAAAAGCAGATTCAATGGCTATGGTACTATCAGGATCATGACTAAGTTGCTGAAATAATTTTACACATTGACGCTGATGAGCTATGTTTTCACTGTGTTCAAAGGGTAAGTAAATAAACCAGCGTTGCACAGGTAATAATTCTCGGTCATATCCTTGGGCTACTGCGTGTTGTGCTGCTGAAAGTGCTTCCCAGTCAGTTGCAAAAGCTTCAGGAGTACCACGGAACATATTGCGAGGAAATTGATCTAGCAACAATATCAACGCTAAACAGGTGTCTGGTGCATTCATCCAGTCATCTAAATATCCTGTAGCAGCTTTTTGGTAATCTTCAAGGAAATTATTCCGTATTTCCCTGTCAAATTTTGGTTCTGAATTAAACCAAATTTTTTTGGGTTTACCGTAACCAGGTTGATCAGGATGACCAAACCAAAATTGCAA
Source organism: Okeanomitos corallinicola TIOX110 (assembly GCF_038050375.1). Classification (NCBI taxonomy): domain Bacteria; kingdom Bacillati; phylum Cyanobacteriota; class Cyanophyceae; order Nostocales; family Aphanizomenonaceae; genus Okeanomitos; species Okeanomitos corallinicola. Next base: position 820,811 of record NZ_CP150886.1, read on the forward strand.
AATAGGCGCGGCCTGTGACATTACTGTTATTTACTATTACAAAGCACTTGTCGCATTTTACGCATATTTGCTGGTAATTCCAAATTCATTGCTTGTTGAATAAAAATTGAGGGAATGGGAATATTCGGTGTGGCTTTTACAGTATAGGCTAAAAGTGTACCGTTTCCCATGTCTTGCAATTCAAGCTTGGCATGGAAATCTTCAAATGTTCCCTTTTCCATCCGAAATTGAATTTGCTGCCCTAAGACTTCGACAACGTTGAGGTAAATTTCTACTTGGGCAGTAAAAAATAAAAATGCTTTTTGTGCTGTTTGATACAAAAATTTAATGTCGCCTTTAGATATGATTTCGCTTTTGGTAATGTCTGGAAAATATTGTACCCAACGAGGATAGTCTGTAATTTGTTGCCAAGCATTTGTACGAACTATGGGCAAATACATCCATGCTGTGACAGCACCACCCCAAAGGGTATGCGATCGCGTTTGCAAAAAGATTTGACCTTGGATCAGTGATTGTTGCTGTTCTTGATTCCACAACATATCTAAACCTTTAGAAACTTTAATAATTGGATCTGAAATATTAAATGCAGACATAGCTATGCTGGTTACTCCTCAACAAACAAGATTTTGAAACTGTCAACGATTTTCTGCTAGATTTGACCACACTAATTTTTAATTTCAATTGATTTTGTTGATTTCAGGACTTAGATATTTTCAGTAGATAACAGCTAGTACCGCTTTGCAGAAGTCAAACTTCCAACTTTAAACTTCAAGAGCAATACAAGGTAAGCTTTTTAGAGATTGGCAATAGTTTATTTATGTCATGCTGTACTAGAATGACATTAGTGCTATTTACATTCCCTGTGGCAATTTTTAGTTGTCATCTTAGTTAAACTTTGTTTAGAATTATATCCGTAATTTAGACGTGATCATCTGTTGAATTGTAAATTAAACTAAAGTTTTCGGGAAGATATCATGAATCAATATTCTTTAAATCGCAAGTTAATTCAAAGTGTAGGGATTTTGCTAGGTTTAGGTATAGCTTTTTGGATACTCAGAGGTTTGGGAATTTTAACTTTTATTCCCGGTGGTGTAATTTGGTTATTGTTGTTTGGAGCTATCGGTATAGGGGTTTTCAGCTATTTGCAACGCAGATGGTGGCGGTTTTAAGATCCATCCTTAGCCATAAGTAAATCAATATAGATTGCCATACAAATATAGTGAGTCGCAAAAATCTAGACCAACTGTAAAGTAAGGCATATAACCATGAAAAAATATATATGTACAGTCTGTGATTATATATATGATCCAGAAGTAGGTGATCCTGATGGTGATATAGCCCCAGGAACAGCCTTTGAAGATATTCCAGATGACTGGGTGTGTCCGGTTTGTGGGGCAGAAAAGGCAGATTTTAAAGAATATGAAGAGTAAAGTTAACAGCTAAGGTAGAGTAGGTGTTATTGAGATGTATTAAAAGTTGTTACCCTTGCAAATTGTAGTTATTGGTGGTGGGGCTGCTGGTTTTTTTAGTGCGATCGCTTGCGCTGAAGCTAACCCTCAAGCCCAGGTTACTCTAATTGAAGCTAGTCGTAAACCCTTAGCAAAAGTATTAATTTCCGGTGGTGGGAGATGTAACGTCACTCACGCTTGTTTTTCTGCGGCCGAGTTAGTGCAGAATTACCCTAGAGGCAACAAAGCCTTACGAGGTGCATTTACCCGTTTCCAACCTAGAGATACCATAGCCTGGTTTGCTAATCATGGAGTAAACCTGAAAACAGAAGCCGATGGTAGAATGTTTCCCATCACCGATAGTTCCGAAACCATCGCCGAATGTCTGATTAGAGCCGCCTTTGCTGCTAAAGTAGAACTAAGTATTGGTACACCTGTAACTGCGGTAAAACGAGAAAATCAGGGTTTTACAATTACCCTCAAGTCCGGAGAACAGAAAAAATGCGATAAGTTGCTTTTAGCCACCGGTAGCAGCTTAATAGGTCATAAAATCGCTAAAGAATTAGGTCATCAGATTGAAAACCCAGTTCCGTCACTATTTACCTTTAACATCGCTGATCCTCAATTGCGAGCATTATCAGGAATTAGCGTCAATCCTGTAAATTTGCGATTATTAGTAGCAGATCAAACCCCATTACAACAAATCGGACCATTGTTAATTACCCATTGGGGTGTCAGTGGTCCTGCGGTATTGAAACTTTCCGCCTGGGGTGCAAGGATACTCCATGAAAACCACTATCAATCTCAGTTAATTATTAATTGGTTGCCAAATCTGCGACAAGAAGAAGTTAGACAAAAGCTATTAAGTGTAAAACAGGAATGGGGTAAAAAAGCGATCGCCTTGCATCGGGGAATAGACTTACCCCACAGGCTTTGGCAATATCTAATCACGCGCATCAATATAAATACGGAAGATCGCTGGGCAGATATGTCTAAACAAACCTTAAATCAGTTAGTCCGGGAAATTACTCAGGGAGAATACTTGATCAGTGGCAAAGGTGTATTTAAAGAAGAATTTGTTACCTGTGGGGGAATTAGCCTGAAGGAAGTTAACTTTAAAACCATGGAAAGTAAATTAGTTCCGGGTTTATACTTTGCCGGTGAGATATTAGATATAGATGGAATTACTGGGGGCTTTAATTTCCAAAGTGCTTGGACAACAGCATATTTAGCCGGACAGGCAATGGGAAATATAATTAAATGACATTTGTGTTGATATATTTCATAGAGCATAGAACAAATCAATAAAGGATTTTACCTATAAATACTTGGTAATTATGTTGAATATAGTTTGTAAAATGGTACTTTCAAGTATGATTACGTAATAATTATTTTTATACAAAAATCTTAAATTGTGTTAATATACGAAACAATTAGTAGTTTTAGTAGTTTAAATATTACTTAAATACAAATAATACAGATTAAAAAAAAAATACTTCTTGTGTTTTGTGGTTAGAGATTGACAAAAATTTGCAGTAGTTGTATTATTTGTGCTGAGTATATTCAAAAGAGTCATACATTACCCTTAGCGACACTTAATAGAAAGCACAAATAATAATCAGAATTTTTACTGAAATAAGTTAAAAATCTATCATTAAAACTCAATGTATAAAAATATGTTGCATTCAACAACACACACTAGCCAGCTAACTCATATACCTCTGGACTTGCGTACATCAGCATCTACTAGATTCCGGAAAGGAGACTGGTGGAAAAGATTAGTAATTTTACTGACAGTTGATAGTATTTCTATCTTAACATCATGGCTATTAGTCTATGCCTTATTTTCAGAGAATACCAATGAATTATTACCTCCATTTTTCACATCTTTGATCATTCAATTAGTTGCAATTAGTATCCAAGGAAATTATGCCCCAGGTAACAAACGTCATGACTATTGGTGCTTGACTAAAACAATAACATTTGCCCATTGTTTACTTATAGTCATCCGTGTATTGTCAGAATCTTTTCCCCAACAGAATAGCAAAACTTTACTATTGTATTGGTTAATAACAACATCTGTAGTATGTTTCGGTAGATTTGCTATTAACTTCTGCTTAGAATATGCTCGCAAAAACAAAATAGTAGGATTTAACTCCGTTTTTTTGATTTGTTCAGAAGCAGAAAAAGAACAAGCGTTGAATTGTGTACAACAAGAAAACCGTTATAACATTGCTGGTTACGATGATTATCAAGCCTTAGATGAAGATAATCGGTTAGCAACATTAGAAAAATTAAAAAAATTAGGAGTAACAGAAGTTTTCATCTCCTTGGGTGCGATCAAAAATAGACTTTATTTATGTTGGTTATTCCAAACATCCGGTATTACAGTCCATCTCTTACCAATGGAATTAAAACCAATTTATCGAGATTTAGTAGTGCATAACGTTGGTGGTATGACTTGTTTAAGTTTTATGTCTCCAGCAATTACAGGTAAAGACTTTTGGTTAAAAAGAATATTTGATTTTTGTTTTGCTTGTTTATTTCTGATAATAACATTTCCAATTTATTTAGTCATTACTATAGGAATTGTTATAGACTCACCTGGTTCACCATTCTACCAGCAAACCCGTGTAGGCTTACATGGCAAAGAATTTAAAGTTTGGAAATTCCGCACCATGAGAACCGACGCTGACAAAATGCAAAAAGAACTAGAAGCATTAAACGAAACCAAAGATGGCATCCTCTTTAAAATTAAAGATGATCCCAGAGTCACTAGATTAGGTAAATTCCTCCGTCGTTATAGCTTGGATGAACTACCTCAATTATTTAATGTTGTACTAGGAGAAATGAGTTTAGTCGGACCCCGTCCTTTACCTACTAGAGATGTAAATAAATTTTCTGCCCGACATTTAATTAGACAAGAAGTATTACCAGGTGTAACCGGGATGTGGCAAGTTTCAGGACGTTCAGATATCATAGATTTCGAGCAAGTTCTCAACCTGGATTTGAAATATATTGAAAACTGGTCACTATCCTTAGACTTTGAAATTTTACTCAAAACAGTCCAGGTAGTTTTGAATAAAGAGGGTGCTTATTAAAGAACAACAAATATTTAACTAAATCATCACTATTCTAAACTATTCTAAAAATATGAATCCAGAAGTATCAGTCATTATTCCTGCCTATAATACAGAGAAATATTTAGCCAAAGCTATTGAATCTGTATTACAACAAACTCTAGATAACTTAGAAATCATCATAGTAGATGATGCTTCTACAGATGGCACAGTAGCAGTAGCTAAAAGCTTTACAGACCCACGAGTAAAAGTATTAGTTAATTCAGAAAATCTTGGTGCTGCTGCAACGAGAAACCGCGCTATTAGAGAAGCAACGGGAAAATGGATAGCCTTACTAGACTCCGATGACTGGTACTCTCTAGACAGATTGGAAAAGCTTTTATCTGTAGCAGATTCTCAAGCAGCAGATATGGTAGCTGATGATCTCTACTATATCAATGATGGAGAAGAATTTTTTTGGAGTACATTATTTACTCAAAGTGATGATAAACTTCATGAAATTACTCAAATCAGCCCAGTCCAATTTGTCAATACTCATTCAACATTCGGAGTTGGCTTAACTCTTGGTTTGACAAAACCAATGATTAAAAAACAATTCATACTAGAGCATAAAATTGAGTATGACGAAAATATCAGATTAGGTCAAGATTTTTGGTTTTATATTCGTTGTTTGAGTAATGGGGCTAATTTTTTTGTTACTCCTGAACCCTATTATTTCTATCGTAATCGTCTGGGAGGATTAACAAAAAAAAGCCAATTGCAACGATGGGATCAATATTGTCGAGACAGTGAATATTTTCTCCAACAGGACTTCATCACAAATAATCAACCATTAGCAGAAGCATTATCTCAACGTCTGCAATTAATTCAAGAAAGTAGACCTTACTTTAAAGTTCTAGACAGTATCCGTAAAAGTAACTTATTGCAGATTGCCACTGATATGGTTATGAATCCATCTTTTTTTATCCATTTTGCTAAACGACTACCATCAAGAATAAGTAGGTCGGCGTTAAAAATTGTAGTTATGAGAAAGCAGCAAGGAAGAGGCTTTTTGGCAACTTTACTTTTTGTTATATACTTCGGTTTTTCCGCGTCTTTCTACTTACAACAAGGTTATATATACTACTTTACTTAAGGTGCTAAATAAGTAGAAATGTATTCTTATCCCTGATTCGTTTAATTTGCTCAGTTTCAGAAGTACAAATAATCAAAAAAGGAGTTATTCATGGAACCAAGAGGAACTGAATTAGTAAATCTTTACAAACGTAACTATAACATCCCGGCTGATGTAGAAGTAACAGAAGCAATGATACTTCAGCACTGGAATTTAGAAAAAAAATTGACAAAAGAGCTTTGGGAATCAACTCCAGAAAATAGATGGGAAGTTTTTGAGCAAGCTTACACCCTTCTATATAGTGAAATAGAATGGTTGAACAAACTACCAGGAGACACTAGAAGTCCAAGCGAAAGATATCAGACTTGGGTTGCAACCATAGGTTCTAAACCCAAGAAAATTTATGAAATTGGTTCTGGAAAAGGAGAAATGATTTCATATTTATCTCAATGCGAATTTGAATGTAAAGGGACAGAAGTTACCAGAGAACGTGGAGAAAAACATATAAAAGAGTCTTCATCTTACTTATCTTGGGGTAACACTGATGGGGTAAATTTAGAACAATTTGAACCTGCTAATTATTATGATGTAGTCCTATCAAACCAAGTAATTGAACATTTTCATCCTGATGATTTACAAACACATTTTCAGAGTGCTTACAGTATCCTGAATGAAAATGGACGCTACATTTTTAGTACCCCACATTGTCATACTGGTCCTCATGATGTTTCATTTGTATTCAAATACGATGATTCTAAAGGTATGCACCTTAAAGAATATACGTACCATGAATTAATTGAGCCATTAACTTTGGCTGGGTTTAAAAGCGTATCTTGTGCTGTTCCTTTTGCAATTAACAAATTGCTGGTAAAACTGGGAATTAAAAAACCAGAACAGCTAACAAAAATCGGTATATTTTACTTCAATTTTATGCTAATTGTAGAAAGAATACTCTTCTTAATTCCTAGTAAGAAAGTACGTCGTCCCTTAGCTAGATTCTTAAGAAAGCTGTATATTTTTGCGGATAATATTTTCTTAATTGCCCAGAAATAGAACTAAAAGGGAAATAAATAAAACATAAATAATGCCCGAACCAAAGCTACTTAAAAATTCCCTGGCACTATTAGTAAATAGGTTAACTCAGGGAATTGCCACTTTTGTCCTTACCACAGTCATAGCTCGTAATTTAGGAGCTTATGAGTTAGGACAATATGTACTAGCAATCAGCTATTACTACATCTTTGTCACTTTTGTAGGCCAAGGCTTAAAAACTTTATTTACCAGAGAACTGGCCAGAGAAGCAGAAGCCACACCCGTTTATCTAGTTAGTGGCACATTTTTACAATTAATTTTAAGTATTATTGGTTATGTGCTATTAGTCGTTGTAGTATTTTTACTGCCATATAATCCTGACACCTCAATGGTTTGCTACATCATGGGGTTGGCAGTCATACCCTTTGCGCTTTCCAACATTACAGAAGCAATTTTTCAAGCGCAGGAAAATATGCACCTGATAGCCATCACCACCGTACCAATTTATATCCTACGTACGGCAATAATGATCTGGTTTGTCAACCTCAAGTATTCAGTTAATCAGATTGCCGTTATCATGGTAATTTCTGAAGTCATAGTATTAATAACACAATGGACTTACCTGGTCAATACTATTAAACCAGCTTGGCAGATTCAGAAAGAATTTATGATCAAATCTCTCTATTCTGTCCGTACATTTTTCGCCATTGATGCTTCGGGGATTATCGCCGGAAAAATGGATATTCTCTTAATATCCCTACTCGGAAGCGAGTTCCTGGTAGGACTTTATGGGATGATTTCACAGTTAATGCAGCCTTTTATTATCATTTCTAATAGTGTTTCTCTGGCAGCTTTTCCTGCAATGTCGAAAGCAGTATCTTTAGGTAAAGAAAAACAAAAATCAGAAACAGAAAATGTCCTAGAAATATTATTATCCATGTCCATACCCTTCATTATCGGAGTTTCAATTTTTGCCAATGAATTAATTGTGTTAATCTACAATGATCCTAAGTTTTTAGAAGCAAATTTACCATTACAAATTAATGTTTTTACTCTGATTGCCTCACCTTTTGTTCGTTCCTTTGGTTATTTACTTGTAGCTAATGGACTAGAAAAGTTTAACCTGTTAGAAGTCATTGTCACCACAGTTTCCGGTGGAGTATCAGGAGTAATTCTCATTACTAAATATAAATTAATTGGTGCTGCACTGATGAAAATAGTGATGGCTTTTAGTGCTTGTGGTTTATTAACTTATGCTGTATGTAATCGCCTATTTTTTATAGATTTATGGCGAGTGATACGCCGTCCTATGTTAATTGGTGGCTTGATGTCAATAATATTTTTACTACTCAAAACCTTGAATTTAGATTTTTTGTTAATACTTGGCATCTCCATAGTTACTTATATCTTGATTGTAGCCCTATTATTTATGAATGATTTCGGGGGATTTAATTTAATTTTACAAAAGATATCTAGAAAATAAATCAAGGTAAAAACTAAAATGAAAGTTGTTTTATTAAATCTATGTTTTAAAGAATATGCCACAGAGCTAGCTAATGGTTTAGTTAACTATGTAGACTTAACAGTAATTCAACAGGAAAATAAAGACCAAGACGCTAGAGAAGTTCTTGATCCGCGCATTTCTGTACTGACATTTAACAAACCCAAAATGCGCGATCCCAAAAATATCCAAGCTATGGGTGAAATGATGGATTTAATTCGTCAAGTTAATCCAGATATCCTACACGTACAAGAAGTTAATGATATTTGGTATCTGTTGACAATTTTATTTCAGAAATTGCCACCTTTGGTAACAACCATTCATGATATTTTTTCCCATCCAGGAGATGCTACCAAGGTCTTTGGTTCTGATTATAGTAGACCTATTGCTTTTTATCGTTCTCAGAAAATTATCGTTCATACAGAACAACTAAAAAATACCCTTCATCAAAAATATTTCCTACCTAATCACAAAGTTCATGTTTTCCCACATGGGGAAATTGCCACTTGGTATAAACGTCATGAACATAAAGATATACCAGCTAAAGAACCCTTTACCTTACTATTTTTTGGCAGAATTTGGCCATATAAAGGCTTGAAATATTTAGTAGAAGCAATGCCATTAGTAGCGGCAAAAATTCCTCAAGTAAAACTAATTATTGCTGGTAGAGGAGAAAAAATAGAACAATATTTTCCCAATGGTTATGATAAAGAACGCTACGAAATCCTCAACCAATTTATTACCAATGAAGATGTAATTAAATTATTTGCTCGCAGTACGATTACAGTTTTACCCTACATTGAAGCCTCACAAAGTGGTGTAGCTGCACTTTCCTATGGTATGGGAACACCAGTTATTGCATCAGATGTAGGGGGATTAAGTGAAATAGTTAAACATCAACAAGATGGTTTATTAGTTCCCCCCTGTGATGTTAAAGCTTTAGCAGAATCTATTATTTCTCTTTTACAAAACCAGGAGTTATATCAAAAAATGCAAGCAGCAACATTAATCCGTTGTCAACAGGATTTAAACTGGTCAAATATTGCAGAACAAACTGTGCGTGTTTACCATAAATTATTACAAGTCAAATAAAGGAAATTTGATTAGGAAATTATGAAAATTTCGTTAAAGCATTTTGAATATGTATTTACTGTATTCGCTATCCTGATTTATTCAGGGGGAATTGTACTTCTGATTCTCTCTGGAGGTGCAAATGAAAGTGATGTAGCAGTTAACTATAATACAGCCTTATTAACACTTATCAATTTATTGATTTATTTAATTACTATTGTATTACTAATTATTAGGTGGAAAAAAACCATATTCGCTTTTACAACAAATCGTTTTATTTGGATGTTGTTAATAGTTGCTGTGATGTCAGTGTTTTGGTCTTTTTCACCAGGAGATACCAAAAAAGATGTATTTAAACTGATTTGTTCCAGTTTGTTTGGAGTCTATTTCTCTACACGCTATACTCTGAAAGAACAAATACAAATATTAGGTGTAACTTTTGGTTTAGCTATTATCCTCAGCTTTCTATTTGCAGTGGGATTACCTAAATATGGAAAAATGGGTGGGGTTCATGCTGGTAAATGGCGGGGAATATTCATGCACAAAAATAATCTTGGTATACAAATGCTGTTCAGCTGTATGGTATTTTTAACCCTGGCTATGAATGCTAAGAAAAAAGCTTGGATTTACTGGTGTGGTTGTGGTTTATCTATACTTTTAATCTTACTTGCTGCTTCTACAGCCGCGTTAGTTAATTTAGTCATACTGATAGGTGTTTTCTTTGTTTTACGCTCCCTATGGTTGCCCTATTCCTTAATGATACCTACCATCATGGGTATATCGAGTTTAGGAACAATTTTTTTCGTATGGTTTAAAGAAAATGAGGATTTGATATTTGGTGCATTAGGTAAAGATTCTAACTTGAGTGGGAGAGGAGAGTTATGGGGTCATGTATATGACATGATTTGGAAACAACCTTGGTTGGGATATGGATATGGTGGTTTCTGGCATGGTTGGAATGGAGAGTCTGCCTACATTTGGTTTGCTGAACCCTGGACTCCCACCCATCCCCATAGTGGCTTTTTGGACTTGTGGCTAGATTTGGGTTTATTAGGACTTTCAATATTCTGGATGGGATTTGTAATTAGTTGTATTAGAGCGCTATTAATAGTGCGGTTAAATAAGTCGGAAGAAAATCTTTTTCCCACAATGATGATGATTTACTTAATATTAGCTAATTTAGCGGAAACAGCATTAATCGGGTCTGAGAATTGGATACTTTATATAGCATTTTCCTGTTCAACGGTAAGCTTATTAAATGAAAATAAATCTCAAAAAAAATTCAGAAAGTCAATTAAAAACACAGATTTTACGTACTTGACGGGAGGTGATAAAAATGAAAATCTTAATGCTAGGAGCTAGTTTACAACAAAATGGTGGTATAGCTACAGTTGAAAATCTGATCATTCAACATATTCCTAATGATGTTAAAATCCTGCATATTACTACTCATGCTGAGGGTTCTATTATTCATAGAATCATAATTTTTATTCAGGCTATTACTAAATTTTTAGGTCAAATTCTCACACAAAAAGTAGATGCTATACACATTCATCTTTCTGATGGAGGTAGCCTTGTCCGCAAAGCTATTTTAGTAATTTTATCTTTGCCATTTCATAAACCTGTCATTATGCACGCTCATGGGGCAGAATTTGAGATGAAATATCAAAAGTTTCCCCAATGTTTACAGAAAGGTTTAAGTTATATCTTGCAGCAATGTCAAGGTTTTATAGTCCTTTCAGAAACCTGGGAAAAATATTATATTGACAATCTTGGTTTAAATCCAAACCGGGTTTTTGTATTGCCTAACCCTACTGAATTACCTGCTCAAATTCCCCAGCGAAAAAATTCTCATCCCGTGAGTTTAGTTTTTTGTGGGCGAGTTGGTGAACGGAAAGGAGCATTTGATCTAATTACTGCCTTTGCTAATCTACCAGAAGATCAAAAAAAATCCGCTCAATTAACTTTAGCAGGAGATGGAGAGATAGAAAAAGCCCAACAATTAGCAGCAGAATTGAAGATTACAGAACAAGTAAATTTTTTAGGTTGGATTAATTCTCAACAACGAGAACAAATTTTAGCCAAGGCAGATATATTTATTTTACCTTCCTATAATGAAGGTTTACCAATGGCAATTTTAGAAGCTATGGCTTGGGGTTTACCGATTATTACCACACCAGTGGGTGGTATTCCTGAATTGGTAATTAATCAGCAAAATGGTTTATTAGTACAACCAGGCAATATTCAAGAATTATCAACAGCGATCGCATTATTAATTAAAGATGAAAAATTACGCAGGGATTTAGGTATAATTGCTAGAAATAATGTTGAACCCTATGACATCAATAATTACTGTCAGCATTTAGTTGATATATATTCTTCTTTATCAGAATTTCATAAAAGTAGAGGTATAAAATGAGAATTAACATCTGTGGCGTAGAAATTGATAAATATAACTTTGACGAAGTTGTCGAAAAAATCATCAATCATTGTTTAGCACAAGGTAAACCAGAATATGTTGTGACTCCTAACGCTATGCACATTCTTTCATTACAACAAGATGCTGATTTTCGTGATATTTATCGGCGGGCTTTTTTAGTAGTTCCCGATGGAGTATCTCTACTGTGGGCGGCTAAATTTTTGAAAACTCCCTTAAATGGTAGAGTTAATGGTACAGATTTATTTGAACAACTCTGTGCGATCGCATCTGAAAAAGGATTAAAAGTATTTTTACTTGGAGGTCGTCCAGGAGCGGCTGAAAAAGCCCAAGAAGTCCTGCAAAACAGACATCCTAATTTAGCAATTGTGGGTACTTATTGCCCTGAGTATGGGTTTGAAAATAGACCAGAAGAATTAGATTTGATCAACTCCAAAATTAAAGCTACTGCTCCTGATATCCTATTTGTAGGACTAGGCGCACCTAAACAAGAAAAATGGATCGCTAATCATTATTTATCCTTGCAAATACCCGTAAGCTTAGGTATTGGTGTCAGTTTTGAACTGGTTGCAAATATGGTGAACAGAGCGCCAGTTTGGATGCAAAAAGCTGGTTTAGAGTGGCTATTTCGTCTGTTAGTTGAACCTCAACGTCTATGGAAACGTTATGTATTAGGAAATCCTGCCTTTATTTGGTTGGTACTCAAACAACGCTTAGGAATGTCTAAATCATTTGCAAGTCAGGAGCTAAGGAATTGAAAATTAGTATTGGTATCCTCGCCTACAACGAGTTTAAAGAGATTCCCACTACCTTACGTTCTCTCTTTAATCAAAGTATATTTCAAGACCCCAACGCCAACATAGAAATAGAAATCATTGTAGTTCCTAACGGTTGTACAGATGATACAGCAACTATCTCCCAAACTACTTTACAAGAGTTAGAAAAATCCTCTCAAAATCCCTCTATTTCCTGGCGTATTTGTGAAGTAGAAGAAGCCGGTAAACCAAATGCTTGGAATCTTTACGTTCATCAATTTTCTTGTCCTGATGCTAACTATCTGTTCTTAATGGATGCAGATATTCAATTTCTGGAATCACAAACCCTCTATAGGATGATGCAAACTCTAGAAAATACTCCTGATGCTTGGGTATCTGTAGACAAATTAGTAAAAGACGTAGCTTTAAAACCACAAAAAAACCTCATGGAAAAATTGTCAGTAGCAGTTTCCGGTGTATCAGGTGCAAAATCAGCTTGGATTTGTGGACAACTTTACTGTACTCGTACCGATATTTTACGCAAAATTTGGATGCCTAAAGGTATTTTAGTTGAAGACGGTTTTTTGTGGAAAATGATTGTTACTGATCGCTTAACTTCTCCAGAAGTTCTGGAGCGAGTTGTGTTAACTGAGTCAGCTTCTCATGTCTTTGAAGCTTACACTCAAATCAATAGTTTATTACATCATGAATTGCGTCAAATAGTTGGTAATACTATTAACGATTTTATTTACACTCACTTACAGATAGATGATCATTCTAGTTCAGATGCCGGATCATTAATTAAGTTAAAAAATGAGGAAGATCCATCTTGGTTAGATAATTTAATTACTACCAATGTACAAAAAAATGGTTGGTGGACTATTCCTAACTGGTTGCTAATTCGCCGATTACAAAGCCTGAGTAACCGTCCTGTTCAGAAAGCAATTTTGTTATTTCCCGTATTTTTTATCGCTTTTTTATTAGATTTGCTCCTCTGTTGGCAAGCTAATTCACAATTCCACCAATGGGAAAGTAGTCGTTATCGGCAAAAAATAGCAATCAAACAATCTATACAAGTAACAAGTTAGTTGTGTAAGTAAAATGAAAATCAATCATTTATTAACTAGAAGACGCGCTCTTTACTTAGGATTGGGAAGTTTAGCTAGTATTGGTACTTTAGCAACTGGAAAATGGATTAGTGATTGGCAGGATAATCAAGTTATTGCAGCTAATCAAAATAGAAGTTTCCATGTAGTAGGAAGCACCCCTTTAAAAGAACGTGCTGCCAAGAAAGGTTTAATCTATGGTGCAGATTGCGGTAGCTTAGAATTACAGTCTCAAACAGAATTACAAGCTGCTGTAATTCAAGAATGTGCCATGTTAGTCCCAGGGTTTTTAAAATGGGATATGTTGCGTCCTCAACCCAATACCTTTGATTTTACTAGAGGTGATTGGTATATGAACTTTGCCCAAAAAAACCAGCTGTTGACGAGGGGACATACTTTAGTTTGGTATGAGTCCTTACCACGATGGTTTAAAGAAACAGTAAATAAACAAAATGCTCGGCAATTTTTAGAAGAACATATCAAAAGAGTTGCTGGTCGTTATGCCGGAAAAATGCACTCTTGGGATGTTGTCAATGAAGCTATTAATGTTCCCGATGGACTCGCCAATGGTTGGAGAAAATCACCTTGGTTAGAATTTTTAGGAACAGATTATATTGACTTGGCTTTTCGACTTACTGCTGAGGTTGATCCCCAAGCTTTGTTAGTTTATAACGACTATGGATTAGATTATGATACTCCCGAAGATGAAGCCAAAAGAACTGCTGTCTTAAAGTTATTAGAGCGCTTGAAATCTCAGGGAACACCAATTCATGCTTTTGGGATGCAATCTCATCTTTCCGCCCATGAAACTCGTTTTAATCCGCAAAAACTACGCAATTTTTTCCGTGATATTGCGAGTTTAGGTCTGAAAATAATGATTACGGAACTGGATGTGATAGATAGAAAATTACCTCAAGACATAGATATCCGCGATCGCATTGTCGCCAGTGTCTATGAAGATTATCTTTCCGTCGCTTTAGATGAAAAAGCTGTCATTGCCGTGATTACTTGGGGATTGAGCGATCGCTATACCTGGTTATCCGAATTTTATCCACGTGCTGATAAATTCCCTGTACGTCCTCTACCTTTAGATAATAAAATGCAGCGGAAGTTAGCTTGGAATGCTATAGCTCGTGCTTTTGATCATGCCCCCAAACGCTAAAAAGTAAAACATTACTAAGTAAAAATTCAGTATTCGGGAATTTATATAATTTCAATGTATAATATTTAGAATTAACATAGTCATTTTCACATGATATTCTTTGTTGATTTTAAGTACATACTTAATAATTAGTTGTTTGTCTAAAGATTTAGAATCTTACATATTAATATAAATAGGAAAAGAATATGGAATCTAGAGAATCTATAGATTTAGACCTTGGTAAATACTTATTAAGCGTCAAACGTCAATTAATACCTGCAATCACAGTATTTATAGCCACAGTAGTTTTAAGTGCGGCTGCAACTACTAGACTTAAACCATCCTACGAAGCTGGAGGAAAACTATTATTCAAAATTCCCTCTTTTAACGTAGTCGGATCTAATCTCATACCCAGTAACTCTGACGGAGGAGGAGATCTCAAGTCTTTAGTATCTAGTCAAAACCCTATTAGCACTCAAATTGAAGTAATTAATTCCCCATCGTTATTGCAAAAAACCATAGACGAACTAAAACTCAAAAATAGCACAGGTGAACCCCTCGAACCTTCCGAGCTAAAAAAAGCCTTAAAACTGAAAATTGTTGGCGGTACAGATGTACTGGAAATTACCTATAAAAGCCGCAAAGCTCAAGAAACAGCAGCAGTAGTCAATTCAATTATGAATGTCTACTTAAAAAATGATATTCTATCCAATCGGGCAGAAGCAGAAGCAACTCGCCAATTTATGGATAAACAACTCCCAAAAACTCAAAATGCAGTTCGCAGAGCCGAAGTAGACCTACGCAGATTTAAACAACAGAATAATATTGTAGACCTTTCAGAAGAAATCGTATCAGCAGTTAAAGTTATTGGTCTCATAGATGAGCAAATTAATAATGTCAAAGCTGAACTGGCTCAAGTAACAGCCCAAACGCAAGAACTAAATCAGCAATTGAATCTGACTTCTCAACAGGCTATAGCTATTAGCACCATCAGTCAATCTCGTGCCATACAAGGGATTTTGGCACAACTTCAAGATACTGAAAAACAATTAGCAATTGAACGTAGCCGCTTCTTGGATAATAACCCCTTAATTACCAGTTTAGAAGCAAAGATAGTTAGTTTAAATGATATCCTCGAACGACAAATTAGAGCCACAGTTGGTAATAAAATCAAAATTACTCCTGACATATTACAAATAGGTGAATTAAAACAACAATTAATCCAAGAGTTAATCCGATCTGAAGTGCAACGCTTAGGGTTAAATCAAAAATATTTATCTTTGCTCCAATCCCGCTCTACCTATCAACAAAGACTCAAAGTTATCCCTCAATTAGCAGAAACTCAGCGCGAATTAGAAAGAAAAGTAGAAGTAGCCCAATCTACCTATCAAACCCTGTTGAAAAAGGTGCAAGAATTACAAGTAGCAGAAAATAATAATACCGCTAATGCTCGGATTATTGTTAAAGCTACAATACCTGAGAAACCCGCAGGAGGGAAAAAACCCATCATTATTTTCATCGGATTTTTATTAGGAACTTTCTTTGGTACAAGCACTATTCTTTTACTAGAAATGAGAGATAGATCCCTAAAATCTCTACAAGAAGTTAGAGACATATTTGACTATACTTTATTAGGAATTTTTCCCTCATTATTTAAAAAATCTCTGTTTCGTCTGCCTAATTCAGAATCAACAACATCGGAAATTATTACTAAAGAAGCACCCCAATCTTTAACTAGCGAAATGTACCGCGTTACTCAAGCTAATATTAGACTCTTGAGTTCAGATAAAGTTATTAAGAGTCTTGTAGTTACCAGTTCTATTTCTAAAGAAGGTAAATCTACAGTTGCCGCTAATTTAGCTACAGCTATCTCTCAATTAGGACGAAAAGTTTTACTAATTGATGCAGATTTAAGAGTTCCCTCTCAACATCATCTTTGGCAGATTAATAGTTCACCAGGATTGAGCGAAGTCCTCGTTGGCCAAGCTAAATGTAGCACTTCTATCTCTAGGGTGATGGATAATCTTGATGTTTTAACCGCCGGTGTTAGACCTCCCAACCCCCTAGCTTTATTAGATTCTAAACGGATGGCTGCCCTAATTGCCAAATTATCATCTCACTATGATTTTGTGATTATTGACACTCCCCCTTTATTAGTTGGTGCGGATGCTGTAACTGTCAGTAAAATGACAGATGGTATTTTATTAGTAGCTCGGCCTGGTGTGATTGATTATAATAATGCTCGCACTGCTAAAGAGATGCTAAAACGCTCTAACTATA
Source organism: Okeanomitos corallinicola TIOX110 (assembly GCF_038050375.1). Lineage (NCBI taxonomy): Bacteria > Bacillati > Cyanobacteriota > Cyanophyceae > Nostocales > Aphanizomenonaceae > Okeanomitos > Okeanomitos corallinicola. Next base: position 837,776 of record NZ_CP150886.1, read on the forward strand.
ATGTTTTAGGTTTATTAGTTAATGGCATCATCGAAAAAAATGAACCTAATAATTACTTTTATAGTCCTCAAGAATATTATTCTGCTCCTAAAACTGTCACCAATACAGTCAGAATTAAGGTATAACCTCAATTCTGACTGTATTGGTATTGGTAAACTTCGCCGAATTTATAGACAAATATAGTCATATATAGTCATTAATCACACAGAAGTCAGCTAAAATCACTTATACAGCTTTTCTTGTGCAAAGAGAACTGAGCAAGAATTTTGTGCATTATCAGCCCGAAGATATGTTAGTATATATGGGCGAATATTTCCAGAAACCAGTTAGTGTATGCAAGTAGTCGAGCGGCATATCATTCAAAGAAATCATCCCCATTATCAGGAGATTGATAAATTGTGTTTTGCTGCCAAAAACCTCTACAATTATGCTAACTTTCACATTCGCCAAAGTTTCATCTTTGCTCAAAAATACCTCGATTACAATTGTTTAGCAAAACAATTAAAAGCGACAGAACCATACCAGTCCTTACCAGCGAAAGTTGCCCAACAAGTATTATTAGGACTACATCGCAACTGGTTAAGTTTTTTTGCAGCAATTAAAGCTTATGCCTCAGATAAATCTAAATTTTTAGGTAGACCCAAATTACCTAAATATAAACACAAAGAAAAAGGTAGACATTTATTAGTTTATACAGCCCAAGCAGTGAGTAAACCCAAAATGAAATCTGGGTTAATTCATCTGTCACAAACACAGATTCACATTCCTACAAAAGTAGATTATTGTTATCTAAATCAAGTAAGAATTGTCCCCAAGATTGACCATTATGTAGTAGAAGTTGTCTATGAAAAAGAGGAAACAGATTATGGTTTAGACCCTAATTCCATAGCAGCGATTGATTTAGGAATAGATAATCTAGCAACCTTAACATCAAACCAGCCGGGATTTACACCAGTTCTGGTTTCCGGGCGGATTATCAAATCAATTAATCGTTATTACAATCAAAGAAAAGCCAATTTACAATCTTTACTACCAAATCATCAAAAGACATCTAAACGACTACAAAGTTTAACTAAAAAACGGAATTTTCGAGTAGATGATTATCTGCATAAAGCCAGTCGCTTAATTATTAACCATTTAGTCAAGTGTGGGATTGGCACTTTAGTAATAGGTCAAAATTCCTTGTGGAAACAGAATGGGAATTTGGGCAGTAGAAATAATCAAAACTTTGTTTGTATTCCCCATACTCGATTTGTACAGCAGTTGAGTTATAAAGCGAAATTAGTAGGGATAAAGGTGTTAGTTTCTGAGGAGTCCTACACTTCTGTAGCTTCTTTTTTAGACCAAGATACTATTCCTACTTATGGCAAAGTTGACTCGAAAGAAGTGAAATTTAGTGGTCGCAGAATCAAAACTAAACTTTATAGAGCAGGTAATGGTTTATTGATTCATGCTGATGTCAATGGTAGTTTGAATATTTTACGAAAAGTAGTCCCGACAGCATTTAGTCTAGGGATAGAGGGCGTTGTAGTCCGCCCCGTCGGGGTTATTCCCGTCCAACGAAAGGCATGAGATATTTGTCTATGTTTTTTGGAACTATGATGCCATGAATACAGCATATTTCATTCTTATGAGGTACAAATCATAATAAAGAAACTCTTGTGGGGTGGGCATCTTGCCCGCCAATAATGTACCTCATTACACCGGAAAGTGCTGTATTTGATTTGATTCACCGAAGAGGTAGAGGGAAGGAGGCTTTCTACCGTGGAGCGAAGTACAAGCTCTGTTTGAGTTTTCCCCCTTGCTCTCTGCTCCCCTACCTCTGATGACAAGATCCTATTTTCCAGTGATTATACGATCGGTAAATGTAATGTCTTTACTTTTTTGTGCCAAGATGTAGCTGATACAGCAAACAATGAAATATTTGTTGTACCTCAAGGAAATAAAAGTGCTGTATGTAACACTAATTTACGTGCTAACCGTATAAATCAACTAGGGAGGCTTGAGATATTTAAACCTCATTTCTAGCCGATTTTGCCATTAGTGCATTGTTAACTTCTTGCAGACATAACCTAACAAAATAAGTACACCACATAGTTATTCCTATTAACTTAAAAGTATCCTCTATGATGGTAGAAGGAAGATCAGGAAGATTAAGACGTAAAATATCAATGTCAAGAATTATTGAAGACGCAAAACATACGAGTGAAAACAACAAAATCAAGTATTCTGTTGTCTGCAAAATCAATCTCCTGAAATTAATTAAAAGCATCAAGGCTAGTATTAAATAAACCATTAAAACTAATTTTTCAGGAATATGAAAGTATTTTGGAAAAACAACTTCATGAAATAGAAAACAATCATCTGTTAATAATAAAGTTGTGAACAAACCTGCATACAATAAGTACGCGCTATATCTTTTGGTTGCTTGTAATTGTTTTAATATTGCATAACTAAACAGACAAGTTGCCGCACAAACAGACCAAATTAAGATCCCAATATTAGAAAATAATCCTACGTACCAACTTATATTGAATACAGCATTTGCATCTCTAGTTAGTTCACGCAAATCTATATTAGTTGTCAAACTCACAACTACAAAAACCATAGATGCGGGAATAAGTGTCATCAAAAATGTTAGTACAGCGACTTTTATTTGATGAGTATATGCTGATGAATAAATGCTTAATTTTTGCATCTTTTATTAGATCCTTGTATCTAGTAGATTCATTAATGTTTTTAAGTAACTCAAAATTAAGCTATGGCAAAATGCAATTACCTTCTGAAAAAAGTATTGCTAATTTGCATAACCTAAGTTGTATACATGAAAAAATGGTATTGTATAACTGCGGGATGTTTTTTGAGTGTAGAGACGTTCCATGGAATGCCTCTACAAGGTTTTTAGATTTATGCAAAATCATTTTCATCCCTAAAATCAGCAAGGCCGAAAAAATTTACCGACGGTCATCAACTCGATATCCATCAGCGAAAATTTTTATGACATATATCTCAGTATTTTTGGAAGTAAGAATTATGATTTTGCCTGTTTATTTACTTCCTGTATGAAACTGTAAATGGTAAAAATCTTAATCTCCTAATTTATCTTTGTGATTTATTTTCGTTTGAGGTTAACGTTTGGTTAACAACGGTTTGTTAATTAAATCACATATAAAAATAATTTTCAATATTATTCATGTATTTATTTGTGAATTTTTATTTTTATAAACTTTGCCATCCAACTCTAATTTCAGATCAACAGATAAGCTTTAATATCTTCATAGTTAGCTTTTGAACGCACAAAAATGAAATTTACGGAAATCCTCAGCCAATTAGGTGATTTAATTAACAATCACAGTCTGACGACAAACCCAGAACTCAATCCAGAAATTACCGGAGTTGCTGCTATAGATGAAGCTAAAAACGGTAATCTCAGCTATGTAGAAGGTGCAAAATTTGCCTCTTTTATCAATTCTACTGATGCCAGTGCTTTAATTTTGCCCTTGGATGAAAAATTACAAACCCAAGCTACAGAAAAGGGTATTGCATGGTTAGCAACTCCCGAACCTCGGTTATTATTTGCTCAAGCGATCGCCCTATTTTATCGTCCCTATCAACCCACCGCAGATATTCATTCCAGCGCAGTTATCCACCCCACAGCCAAAATCGGTGAAAATGTTTATATTGGCGCTCATGTTGTCATTTCCCAAAATGTAGAAATTGGTGATGGTGTAATTATTCACCCCAACGTCGTTATTTATCCTGATGTGAAAATTGGCGATCGCACCACCTTACACGCCAACTGTAGCATCCATGAACGTACCCAAATCGGTGCAGAATGCGTAATTCATAGCGGTGCTGTCATCGGTGCAGAAGGCTTTGGTTTTGTTCCCACCCGCACAGGTTGGGTAAAAATGGAACAATCAGGTTATACAGTTTTAGAAGACCGGGTAGAAATTGGTTGTAACAGTGCTGTTGATCGTCCCGCTGTGGGAGAAACACGGATTGGTAAAGATACAAAAATAGATAATTTAGTGCAAATAGGACACGGTTGTCAAATAGGTTCAGGATGTGCTGTTGCCGGTCAAGCAGGAATGGCCGGAGGTGTCAAAGTAGGCAACCGCGTCATCTTAGCAGGACAGTCAGGCATAGCCAACCAGGTAACAATCGGAGATGGGGCGATCGCCTCCGCCCAAGCTGGTATACACAGCAACGTTGCCCCAGGAGAAATTGTTTCTGGAACTCCCGCTTTACCACACAAACTATATTTGAAGGTGTGTGCTGTTTATAGTCGTTTGCCAGATATGTATCAATCTTTGAAGGAATTAAAACGTCAGCTAGGGCAAAAGTAGATAATTAACTAGAAGTCTTGAGTGTTAACAGGGAAGCACTACTAATTTAAGTGGAGTTTCCCTTAAATATATGTTTATCTTATGTGCAGCATGAAAACATATACAGTGTAGGCTTTTAGCTATTACATTCCCAACTTTTCCAACACCGATTTTGTCGAAACAATATGTCTATCTAAACCCAACTTTTCAGGACTAATTCCCAAAGACAAAGCAATTAATTGCGGTAAATGTAAAACAGGTAAACCTAACTTCTTACCAATTACCTTTTCTACCTCTGGTTGCCGAGAATCCAAATTCAGATGACATAAAGGACAAGGTGTAACAATACAATCAGCACCACCTTCTATGGCTTCTTGAACGTGCATCCCAGCCATTTTAAAAGACTCATTAGTCGCATAACTAGAAAGAGGCCAACCACAACATTGAGTCCGTCCACGATAATATACAGGTGTTGCGCCTACAGCCCGAAATACATTTTCCATCGCCTCTGGTTTAAATGGATCATCATAGGTCATAGACTTTTGAGCGCGGAGCAAATAACAACCATAAAACGCTGCACATTTAAGACCAGTTAACTTACGGGTAACACGTTCCTTGATATTATCTAAACCATAATCTTGAACTAAAGCATAAAGAATATGTTTAACTTCCGTACTACCCCGATAGGGTGAACAACCTTCTTTTTCTAATAAACCATTAACTTGACTGACATAATCTGGTTTCGTTGTTTGACATTCCTTGAGACGTTCATCAACATGACCAATCACACCTTGACAAGTGCTACAGTGAGTCAAAAGAGGGAGATTTAACTCTTCTGCCAAAGCAATATTTCGGGCATTAACAGTATCTTCCAACAATAGGGAATCTTCCTTAAAAGTACCCGAACCACAACAAGCAGCTTTTTTCAATTCAATAAGTTCTATACCCAAAGCTTGAGTCAGTGACTGGGTAGACATATGTAATTCCCGACAAGCACCTTGAGCCACACAACCGGGATAGTAAGCGTATTTTAGAGTTTGAGATAGCATAAAATTATATTTGAATAAGAGCGATCGCTAGGCCACGAAAAATTCAACAGTTTGAATATCTCCAGTGAGTATAGCTTGAAAACGGTAGGGGGAGAGGGGGAGAGGGGGAGAAAAACTTTTCATTACCCATTACCCATTACCCATTCCCTAATAACTATACTCAGGAACACCCTTTCCGATAAGATGTATATGCTCAAAAAACATGACCGATAAAGAGCAAATCATAGCAATAGGTTAAGGACTTTCATCTATGAGTATTTTGGAAAAGGTTAAAGAAATTGTCTCCGAACAACTAGGAGTGGAGAAAGAAAAAGTCAAGCCTGAAGCCTCATTTACAGAGGATTTATCAGCTGACTCCCTCGATGTTGTGGAATTAGTCATGGCATTGGAAGAAGAATTTGGTATAGAAATTCCTGATGAAGATGCTGAAAAAATTCAGAAGGTTCAAGATGTAGTAGACTACATCAACAAAAAGCAAGGCTAATTAATCCACCCAAGACTTTGAAAGGCATGGGTATGGGTATTAGGGACTGGGGGCTGAAAATTGTTCAATTTTGAAATGTTCCCAATTTTAAAACCCAACATCCTTAATACCTGATCCTGGAACTTTATTTATTTCTAATTGCTCCTTTTTCGCCACCTTTAACTGAATCATGACAGACTATAAACGTAAGCGCGTTGTTATAACTGGTGTTGGCGCGATTACTCCTATTGGTAACACACCGACTGAATATTGGGAAGCCTTGGTAAGCGGGCGTAATGGCATAGACTGGATTACAGCTTTTGATACGTCCAAGCATGACTGCCGTATTGCTGGAGAAGTGAAAAACTTCGATCCCCATGAATACATGGAAAAGAAAGATGCCAAGCGCATGGATCGTTTTTCCCAATTTGCCATAGCTGCTGCTAAACAGGCAATAGCAGACGCGCAATTAGTTATTAATGACCTCAACGCTGAACAGATAGGAGTCATGATCGGTTCAGGCGTTGGCGGTATTAAAGTCTTAGAAGACCAGCAAACAGTCTATCTCAACAAAGGCCCAGACCGCTGTAGTCCCTTCATGATTCCCATGATGATCGCTAACATGGCAGCTGGACTAACAGCAATACACACTGGTGCAAAAGGTCCAAATTCATGTCCTGTGACAGCTTGTGCCTCTGGTTCTAACGCCATAGGTGATGCCTTTCGCCTCATTCAAAATGGCTATGCCCAAGCTATGATTTGTGGCGGTTCAGAAGCCGCAGTTACACCCTTATCTGTAGCGGGATTTGCTGCCGCCAGAGCGCTTTCTACGAAAAATGATCCAGACACAGCTTGTCGCCCTTTTGACAAAGACCGGGATGGTTTTGTGATGGGCGAAGGTTCAGGTATATTAATTCTAGAAGAATTAGAACACGCCCTCAATCGCGGCGCTCGTATTTATGGGGAAATGGTCGGCTATGGTATGACCTGTGATGCTTATCACATGACCTCCCCCGTTCCTGGTGGTTTAGGGGCTGCCAGAGCTATCGAACTAGCGCTCAAAGATGGTCAACTAACACCAGAAATGGTGAGTTATATCAACGCCCATGGCACAAGTACCTCAGCCAATGATGTTACAGAAACAGCAGCTATTAAAAAGGCTTTGGGCGATCATGCTTATAAGGTAGCAATCAGTTCTACTAAATCCATGACAGGTCATTTATTAGGTGGTTCTGGGGGAATAGAAGCAGTAGCAACAATGCTGGCGATCGCTAATGACCGTATACCTCCTACAATTCATTTGGATAACCCTGATGATGGCTGTGATTTAGATTATGTCCCCCACACCAGCCGCGCTCAAACCGTAGAGGTGGCAATCTCCAATTCCTTTGGATTTGGTGGTCATAACGTTACTTTAGCCTTTAGAAAATATCGGTGATTGGTGATTAGTGATGGGGTTAATACTCCCCCTCTCCCCCTCTCCCACTCTCCCACTCTCCCCCGTGAAACGTATTATAGATATCACTCCTTGCTGAACCCTGAGTTCAAAACAACCAAATTATTAGCTTTATTCATCACCTAAAACTCAGAAGATCCCGCTTGTCCTTATGCCATTAAGAATGGGATGATGAGGATGGTGGGATCGCTATATAATGACCCCAAACACAGAAAGCTAAAAAGAGTCCTAACCCGTCGTTAACAATAAAAGATTATGGCTGTTGCAACCAAATCCCTCGAAGAACTTTGTATTAACTCAATCCGTTTTTTGGCTGTTGATGCCATCGAAAAATCTAAATCGGGACACCCCGGACTGCCTATGGGCGCTGCGCCTATGGCCTTTGTCCTTTGGGACTCCTTCATGCGGTATAACCCCAAAAATCCTAAATGGTTTAACCGCGATCGCTTTGTCTTGTCCGCAGGTCATGGCTGTATGTTGCAGTATGCCTTACTGTACCTAACAGGTTATGATAGCGTCACCATTGAAGATATTAAACAATTCCGTCAATGGGGTTCTAGAACTCCTGGACACCCTGAAAATTTTGAAACCGCTGGTGTAGAAGTCACCACTGGTCCTTTAGGTCAAGGTATTGCTAATGCTGTGGGTTTGGCAATGGCAGAGGCTCACATGGCCGCTAAATACAATAAACCTGATGCTAAAATAGTTGACCATTACACCTATGTGATTTTAGGTGATGGTTGCAACATGGAAGGTATTTCTGGTGAAGCTGCTTCCCTAGCTGGTCACTATGGCTTGGGTAAGTTAATTGCTCTTTACGATGACAACCATATTTCCATTGACGGTTCAACAGACGTTGCTTTCACTGAAGATGTTTCTAAGAGATTTGAATCCTACGGTTGGCACGTTCTTCATGTAGAAAATGGTAACACCGATTTAGGTGCGATCGCCAAAGCTATTGAATCTGCAAAAGCAGTCACTGACAAACCCACCATGATTAAGGTGACAACCACCATCGGTTATGGTTCTCCCAACAAGCAAAACACCGCTGGTATTCACGGTGCTGCTTTAGGTGCAGATGAAACAGCATTAACTCGTAAAAACTTAGGTTGGGATTATGCACCTTTTGAAATCCCCCAAGATGTTCTTACCCACACCCGCAAAGCAGTAGAACGTGGTGCTGGTTATGAAGCAGAATGGAACAAAACCTTCGCTGGATACAAAGCTAAATATCCCACGGAAGCCGCAACCTTTGAACGTTTAATCAGCGGTAAATTACCCGAAGGTTGGAACAAAGGTTTACCCACCTACACCCCAGAAGATAAAGGTCTACCCACCCGGAAACATTCAGAAAACTGCATCAACAAATTAGCAGCAGTTTTACCTGAAATGATCGGTGGTTCTGCTGACTTAACCCACTCCAACTTAACCGAAATCAAAGGTGAAGGCGACTTCCAAAAAGGTCAATACCAAAACCGTAACGTCCACTTTGGTGTGCGGGAACATGGTATGGGTGCAATCTGTAACGGGATGGCATTGCATGGTTCAGGTTTAATTCCCTACGGTGCCACCTTTTTAATCTTCACCGACTATATGCGGGCAGCTATCCGCTTATCTGCATTATCTGAAGCTGGTGTAATTTGGGTCATGACCCACGACTCCATTGGTCAAGGTGAAGACGGTCCTACTCACCAACCTATCGAAACCTTAGCTTCTCTCCGAGCTATTCCTAACCTGACAGTCATTCGTCCTGCTGATGGTAACGAATGTTCTGGAGCTTATACAGTAGCAATTGAAAAAGCAAAAGCTAACGCTCCCACCCTATTAGCTTTCACCCGTCAAGCTGTTCCCAACTTAGCCGGTACATCTATTGAAGGTGTGAAAAAAGGTGGTTATGTGCTAGTAGATTGTGCTGGTACACCAGACATGATCTTCATTGGTACTGGTTCAGAAGTAAGTCTTTGTGTAGATGCGGCTAAAAAATTAACAGCAGATGGCAAGAAAGTACGTGTAGTTTCCATGCCTTCCACCGATTTATTTGATGCTCAAGATGCAGCTTACAAAGAATCAGTTCTACCTAAAGCAGTTACAAAACGTCTGTCTGTAGAAGCTGCTAGTAGCTTTGGTTGGCACAAATATGTAGGTACTGACGGTGACACAGTTAGCATTGATACATTTGGTGCTTCTGCTCCTGGTGGTACTTGTATGAAGGAATTTGGCTTTAGTGTTGATAATGTTGTAGCTAAAGCTAAAGCATTGTTAGGTTAATTAGCAATAACAAATTTCTGTAAATATTTTTGAGGGTGGGATGAAAATCCTGCCTTTTTTTGTCGCTATAACAGGGAATGGGGAACATTTGTTGGGTTTCACTTTGTTTAAACCAACCTTGTATAGCAACGGACAAGGCAGATTGATTTTTGCATCCTTAATTCTGTCAAAAATATAGCAGGTGATGATGCTGATTTTTTCTGATCAGAACTTATTAAAGCCTATTTCCAAGAATCTGCAAAAATATTATTAGCAATAAATCAAGCGATCGCCTAATCAGATACAATTATCATTAAACAACTAATTCATAAATTTAAGTCTAGCAATGCTTCCCTGGGAACTATAGATTTATTTATCTAAATCTTTGCAAACACATGGAAATCATTAGTCAAAATAATGAAATTGCTCAATTTCTAGTAATTTTACAGCACAGAGAAAGTGAACAGGAAAAAGTACAATTAGCTTTGCAGAAAGAATGTAGATTAGAACTATAAAATAGCAGTTTGATTCATACCTAATATTCAATTATTACTTGTTTACATACTAAAATGAATACTTTTTTACATACAAGAATCCCCTTAGTCTTAATTGTAGATGATGACCTGATTATACAAACGCAGCTATGTCAAGTGATGCAGCAAGAAGGTTACGAGGTAGTAGTCGCTAATAATGGCCAAGAAGCCCTGGATATTTATATTAATTTAAATCCAAACATTGTTCTTTTAGATGCTATGATGCCGGTCATGGATGGTTTTACCTGCTGCACTCAAATGCAAGCCTTAGCAACAGAAAAGTTTACAGATGATTTGAGCCTAACAACTCCAATATTGATGATTACAGGATTACATGATCCAGATTCTGTAGACAAAGCCTTTGCTGTTGGTGCAAGTGATTACATTACCAAACCAATTCATTGGGCAGTTTTGCGGCTAAGAGTTCGTCGTCTATTGCAAATGAGTGGGACAATGAAAAAGTTAAAACAAAAAATAGAACAAGAAAAACTCATTGTCAAAATTACTAATAAAATACGTCAATCTTTAAACTTAAATATCATTCTCAACACCACTGTTAAAGAAGTCCGCAAATTACTAAAAACTGATCAGGTAATTGTCTATGGTTTTCAACCAGATGGTAGTGCTAATATTTTAGTGGAATCGGTAAATAATGAATGGCAATCTATTCAGGGAGAAAATGTTAAAGATTGCTACTTTTTAAATAAATGTAGGCAAAAATATCAGAAAGGTGGGATTCAAATCATCAATAACATTAAAGAAGTTGGTATTTCCCAATGTCAAATTGATTCCCTCAACCAATGGCAAGCCAAAGCCAGTTTAGTTGTACCTATTGTTCAAAATGAATATGTGTGGGGATTATTAATTGTTTATCAATGTTCATCTCCCCGGCAATGGCAGCAAATGGAAATAGATTTACTCCAACAAATAGCAGATCAGCTAGTAATCGGGATTCGGCAAGCTCATATATATGAACAACTAGAAATAGCTAATCAAGAATTAATCCGACTAGCAAATATAGATGGTCTCACACAAATAGCTAACCGCCGCTGTTTTGATCAAGTTTTATTGAAAGAATGGAAACGACTCCAGAGAGAAAAATTACCATTGTCCTTAATTTTATGTGACATTGATTATTTTAAAAAATACAATGATACCTATGGGCATCCGGCTGGTGATGAATGTCTGAAAAAAGTCGCGCATATTCTCAGTCAATCTATTAACCGTGCTGCTGATTTAGCAGCAAGATATGGAGGTGAAGAATTTGTATTAATTCTCCCACAAACAGAAACAAAAGGAGCAGTTCACATTGCCAAAAAAATCAGAACTAAAATTGAAAGTGCGGCAATTCCTCATATTAGTTCCCTAGTTAGTGAATATATTACCCTGAGTCTAGGAATTGCCACCATAGTTCCCAGTTTAGAAACTGATTCTCAGTATTTAATTTCCCAAGCTGATCAAGCTCTTTACAAAGCCAAAGAATCAGGCAGAAATCGTTTTGCTGTTGCTTCCCAAGCAATAAAACCAATGAAATTAATAGGTGATATTATACATAATAATAATTAATTATTACCAATGAATAATACTAATAATATGGATATTAGCAAGCAAAAAAAATACTTTGAGATCGAAAAATTATTGATCAAACAAAAGTTTCTATCAGTGTTAGTAGGAATTTTTGTTTTAATTATAGTCATATTCATATCCCATAGATTAGCACAAGAAAATGAGACACACATCCAACAGCTAGTTGAACAACAAGGAATCACTACAAAAACAGAATTAACAAATGAATTAAATAGCCGAATTATTGCACTACAGCGTATGGGACAACGCTGGGAAAAAAGCGGTGGTACTCCCTATTTACAATGGCAAGCTGATGCTACCAACTATGTAGAAGACTTCCCTGGTTATCAAGCTATTGCCTGGGTTGATTCTCAATATAAAACCAAATGGATTGTCCCAAAATTAGGAAATAAAGGATTAATAAATTTAGATTTATACCAAGAAAATCAATATCAGACAGTTCTGCAAACAGTAAGAAATAAAAGGGAAATTACATTTACAAATACCTTTAATCTGTCTGGAGATGAGAAAATATTTCTAGCATATATTCCCTTATTCATCAATAATAAATTTGATGGTTTTATACTAGGGGTATTCCAAACACAAGAATTCCTAGATTCTTTGTTAGACAATTCAAATGGTTATCAAATACAGATTTTAGATGGGCAAAAATTGATTTATAGTCAGAGTGAAAATATGCTCACATCACCATGGCAGCACAATCTAAATCTTGACACCCATAATCTTAAATGGAAAATTATTATTGCTCCTACTCCAGAGCTATTATCAGAATTAAATACACCTTTATCAACAGTAATATTAGTTGCAGGAACTATCTTAGGAATAACATTAACACTATTAATATATTTAGCTCAAACTACCTTTGGAAATCAAAAGCAGATCACATCAATTAATCAAGAACTTAATAAGAATATCAAACAACATCAACAAACAGAAAATGATCTGCGTCAGAGTCAAAATAAATTACGACAGCTACTAGAAACAACTAAAGTTATTCCCTGGGAATTAGACATTAAAACTTGGAGATTTACTTATATTGGACCCCAAGCAGAAGCTTTACTAGGATACCCGATGACAGAATGGTATGAACCAAATTTCTGGGAAAATCACTTACATCCAGATGATCGGGTCAAGTCAATTCAGTTTTGCCAGAAATTAACAGCAGAATCCAAAAATCATCAATTTGAATATCGCATTTTAGCCGCAGATGGCAGAATTATTTGGTTAAGGGATATTATCAATGTTGTTCAAGAAGCAGGAAATCCCACCATGCTGAGAGGTTTTATGTTTGATATTAGTGATATCAAACTAGCAGAAGAAGCCTTAAAATTAAGGGAGAGAGCAGTTAATAGTGCTAAAAATGGAATTATTATTAGTGATGCAAACCATCCAGAATATCCAATTATCTATGTTAACCCAGCCTTTGAAAAAATTACAGGTTATGAATACAAGGAAGTTAGAGGACAGAACTGTAGATTTTTGCAAGGTAACGACATTAACCAACCTGGATTATATGAACTCAGAGCAGCAATTAAAGCCGGAAGAAGTTGTACAGTTACTATTCGCAATTACTGTAAAGACGGCACATTATTTTGGAATGAATTAAGTATTTCCCCAATTTATGATGATAATGAAAAACTAACCCATTTTATTGGCATTCAAAACGATATTACTAAACGCCAAGTAGCGGAAGCAGAACTCAAAGAAAAAGAAGAACGTTGGCAACTAGCACTACAAGGTAATAATGATGGCATTTGGGATTGGAATATCAAAACTAACGAAGTCTTCTTTTCTACTCATTGGAAAGAAATGTTGGGCTATGAAGATTATGAAATTAGTAATCATATTGATGAATGGTCTCAGCGAGTTCATGCCGATGATTTAGATGTGGTAATGGAAGTGCTTAAAGATCACTTAGCCCAGAAAACACCCTTTTACATTAGTGAGCATCGAGTCCGCTGTAAAGATGGTAGTTATAAATGGATATTAGATCGGGGACAAGCCCTATGGGATGAACAAGGGAATGCAGTCAGAATGGTAGGTTCTCACACAGATATTACTGAAAGAGTACAAATAAAACAGGCATTAGAAAAACAATTACAACGAACTTTACTCCTGAAAAAAATCACTGAAAAGATCCGTCAAAGTCTTGATATTCAAGAAATATTTACGATATCAGCCACAGAAATTGCCCATGCTTTTCAAGTAGATCGCTCTTTAATTCACTCCTATATTGATCAGCCTATTCCCCATATTCCCTTAGTAGCAGAATATGTAATTCCTGGTTTTGCTTCCATGGATAATATAGAGATTCCCATTGAGGGAAATTCTCATGCAGCACAATTGATTAATCAGGATCAAGCGATCGCCTGTGAAAATGTGTACACAGATCCTTTACTTCAAGGACTTGAAACTCTTTGTCAAGAAATCCGGGTCAAATCCATATTAGCGATCCGCATTTCCTACCAAGGACGACCCAAGGGTATAATTTGTTTACACCAATGTAGCCATTTTCGCCAATGGACGCTAGAAGAAATGGAGTTACTAGAATCTGTTGCAGTCCAACTAGGTATTGCTTTAGCTCAAGCTAGACTGCTCGAACAGGAAACCCATCAAAGAGCAGAACTAATTTCCCAGAATTATGCCTTAGAAGAAGCAAAACTGGCATCAGAAGCAGCAAACAAAGCCAAAAGTGAATTTTTGGCCATGATGAGCCATGAAATTCGTACCCCCATGAATGCGGTGATTGGGATGACAGGAGTGTTATTAGATACTAACCTAAGTCTTCAGCAGCAGGACTTTGTCGAAACCATTCGCTCCAGTGGGGAAGCTTTGCTGACCATTATTAACGACATCCTTGATTTTTCTAAAATTGAATCAGGTAAATTAGAACTAGAAAAACAATCTTTTGATTTAAGAAATTGTATCGAGCAAGTTTTGGATATCTTAGCTCCCAAAGCCGAGGAGAAAAAGATTGAATTAGCTTATTTAATTGCTCCTCAAGTTCCAGCGCGGATAATTGGTGATGTGACTCGTGTACGTCAAATATTGATGAACCTGATAGGTAATGCCCTTAAATTCACCAAAATTGGGGAAGTGATTGTTTCTGTAGAAGCTAAACAAATTTCCGAATCAGTACCCACAGCTTATGAAATTTTATTTGCTATCCAAGATACGGGTATTGGCATTTCTCCAGATAAAATGCAGCGATTATTTCAACCTTTTAGCCAAGCTGATGCTTCCACTAACCGAAAATACGGTGGCACGGGATTAGGTTTAGTGATTAGTCAGCGGTTAAGTGAGATGATGGGTGGTAGTTTGTGGGTAGAGAGTCATGGTTGTATTGGAGGAAAACTTAACCCTAGATGGCAAAATCAACCGTTAATTTTATCTTTGCAATCTTCCCAAAATTCCATAGGTTCAAGATTTTATTTTACTATCACTACTACCGCAGATACTACTCTGTCTTGGGAAGAATTACCTAATTATTCAGTTGAGTTAGTTAATAAACGGTTATTAATTGTTGATGATAATCCGGCACATCTGAAAATTCTCAAGCTCACCGCCGAATCTTGGAATATGAAAACTTATACCGCTGCTACAGCACAGGAAGCTCTAGCACAACTGCGTCTGGATGTTCAGTTGGATATAGCGATTTTAGATGTGCGAATGCCAGAAATGGACGGAATTACCTTAGCTCAAGAGATCCACAAACTATCTAATTATCAAAATATACCTATAATTATTCTCATTTCCTTAGCGAAAGCAGAAACCAGTCCAGAATGTAGTGCTGCTCAGATTTATGCTTATCTAACTAAACCAATTAAACAATCCCAGCTTTATAATGCCTTGTCTGAGATTTTGGTGAATCAACCCATAAAAATAAGCCCTTCTTCAGTTAAACCACCAAAATTTGATGTTAATTTGTCAGAAAAATTACCGTTGCGAATACTCTTAGCAGAAGATACAGTCGTTAATCAGAAAGTGGCTTTACTGATGCTAAAAAAAATGGGGTATTGGGCTGATGTGGCAGCTAATGGGTTGGAGGTTTTAACAGCTTTACATCGTCAACCCTATGATGTGGTCTTGATGGATGTACAAATGCCAGAAATGGATGGACTGGAAACCACCCAAAGAATATGTCAACAATGGGATGCTCCGGAGCGTCCTTACATTATCGCTATGACAGCTAATGCTATGCAGGGTGACAGGGAAATCTGCTTAGAAGCTGGTATGAATGATTATGTCAGTAAGCCAGTAAAAATTGATAATTTATTTCAAGCACTCAGCAGATATGCTGAAAAATTAGGTATAAAGGTATAAAGTAGGAAGTATATGATATGAATCAAGAACTCTCTAATTTTCCCAATACTCAACATTCCCTTGATCCGGCAGTTCTTGAATCTTTACGAGTAATGTTAGGAGATGATGGAGCGATATTTGCAAAAATAATTCAATGTTATTTAGAAGAATCACCCCAGCTGATTGAAGATATTAGCTATTCTATAAATACTAAAAATGCTCAAATGCTAGAGCAGACAGCCCACAAACTCAAGTCTAGTAGTGCTTCTATGGGTGCAATGGTGATTTATAATCTTTGTTTACAATTAGAAAATATGGGAGAGAGTGGTAATTTAGAAGGTAGTTTAGAACTATTCTCTCGACTGGCTCAGGATTATGAAGTAGTGGAAATTATTTTGCGAGAAAAAATTAAGGAAAACTATAACAGGGAACAGGCTTAAAAGTCTATTTATGTATGGATTTTGAAGTTAATAGCTTTTATATTTCTACAGTAAAAATTGCTCCTTGTGGTTGATTGCTTTCCACTTTTATTTTCCCTCCATGTGCTTCTACTGTCATTTTACAAAAAGCAAGACCTAAACCAATTTGAGATGCCGCTTTTTTAAAACTACCAATTTCATATTTTTCAAAAATCACTTGCCGTAATTCTTCTTTTACTCCAGGGCCTGAGTCTGCTACCTGTATTTTGACTTTTCCTGGGGCTAAATAATCAGCGTGTAAAACTATTTTAGTGTTAGGTTTGGTAAATTTAATGGCATTGGATAAGAGATTATCAATCACTCGCCGGAATAAATGCCTATCTAGTTTAATACTCCCACCAATTTGAGGCAGATCAGTAACTAATTCTAGGTGTTTATGGTTGACTAATGCTTGAAAATCTAATGCTGCTGATAAGCAAAGCTCAGAAATATCAACATCTGTACACTGTAAAACTAATTTACCAGAATCTAATTTTGCCATTAATAGTAAACTATCAATCATTGATTGTAGTTGTTGTCCTGCGGCCAGAATTTGATTACTTTTTTGATGTATTCGTTCAGGAGATAAACTACCAACTCTGAGCATTTCTGCCGCTAAAATAACTGATGTTAAAGGATTGCGTAAATCATGGACAATCATATTAGAAAGGTCTTCGCGCAGTTGTAAAGCTTCTTGGAGAGAATCGTATTGTTGCTTAATGCGTAACATGGATCTTACCCGCGATCGCAATTCTGTACCATTAACTGGTTTACTGATAAAGTCATCTGCACCGACAGCAATACATTGTGATAAATCTTCTTTAGAATTTAAAGCCGTAACCATAATGATAGGAATATGTTTCCATCGGGAATTTGACTTAAATTGCTGACAGAATTCGATCCCGTTCATTTGTGGCATCATTACATCCAGTAAAATCACATCTGGATGAAAAACTTTCAGCAGTGCCATAGCTTCCTTGCCATTGGAAACATAGCTTAATTCATAACCTTCTCGATCTAATAAAGCATCAATAACATCAAAGTTATCAGGTTCGTCGTCAATAATTAAAATCTTGGCAGTTGCTTCCATTATGATTAATTAGTAGTCTGTAGTCATGAATTATTTTTGCTGATCACCTGTTACTTGATTTAAAAGTTGTTGAATTTTTTCAACTAAAAACTTTAATTTTACTGGTTTAGGTATATATTCATTAGCTCCAGATGCAATACATTTTTCTCGATCTCCAGCCATAGCTAAGGCTGTTAAAGCAATAATAGGTATATGCTTAAACTGTGCATTAGCACGAATTATAGCCATTGCTTCTAGTCCATCCATACCTGGCATTTGGATATCCATAAGAATCAAATTTGGATGTTGTTCTAAAGTCAGATTAACAGCTTCCTGACCATTTTTAGCTATGATCAGGCGATATCCTTTGGCACTTAGATAACTAGAAATAGTAGTAATATTAGCTTGATTATCTTCTGCTAGTAGAATTAAAGGTGGTGTAGTCGCTGTAATTGGTAGACTGACTGGGTTGGTGACAGTAGTAGTATTGATGATGTTGGTTGAAGTTTGAGAAGGATTATCTGATAATAGAAGTTGATTAATTGTTTGACAAATTTGCTCCCGGTTAACAGGTTTAACTAAATAATCAGCTGCTCCTAAAGATAATGCGTGTGATCTCTCATCAACTACAGAAATGATAATTACAGGAATATGTTTTGTTTGCGGATGTGCTTTAATTTGTTGGAGAACTTCCCACCCAGATAAATTAGGCAATAAAATGTCTAATGTTATAAATATGGGATTAATAATCATTGCTTGCTCAACTGCTCCTTCACCTCTAGTATAGATAGTCGTTTGGAGATTTAATTGCTGTAAATATCTGGCTATTTGTTCAGCTGCAACTGTGGAATCTTCAATAATTAACACCTGGGAATTTTCCCCATGATGATTGGGTAAAACTTGACAGGGTTTAGGAAATAGAGAGTTTCCCTCATTTTTCAATTCCTGCATCCAGGGTATGTAAGCTGTAAAACAGCTACCTTTACCAATTTCACTACTCACTGTCACTTTTCCACCGTGTAACTCCACCAGTCTTTGGACTAAAGCTAAACCCAATCCTGTACCGTTATGTTGACGATTGAGACTACTATCAATTTGAACAAAAGGTTGGAATAGTTGGTCTAATTCCTCTTTAGCTATACCAATTCCATTATCAATGACTGAAAAAGAAATCCATTTTGAGCATTGAATACAGGAAGAAGTAAGTGACATTTGTAGATTTTCAACGGCTTGGTTTTGATGAACAAATTGATTTATTGTCTCATCTTTTAAGATTATTTCTTGTTCCTGGACAACTAACTTAACATTGCCACCGGGATGGGTAAATTTCACAGCATTATTAAGTAGATTAATGAGCATCTGACGAATACGTCGCTCATCTACAATTAAATCTGGTATGTTTGGGGGTATTTCTAAAGATATGTGAATATTTTTTTTCAAAGCCTGTTGTCTCACAAAAGTCAAACTGGAATTACAAATAAAATTACAAGCAACTGGGGCAAGTTGCAGTTCTAATTTACCGGCTTCTATTTTGGAGAGATCAAGAATATCATTAATTAATTCTAATAAGTGCTTACCACTGCGCTCAATGGTGGTAATGGCTTGTTTTTGGCGATCGCTAACTTGATCAAATACCCCATCTAATAAACTTTCTGACATTCCCAAAATAGCGTTCAGAGGGGTACGTAATTCATGGCTCATATTTGCCAAAAATTCATCTTTGAGACGGGTAGCACGGGCAAGTTCGGCGTTAGTTTGACGTAATTCTGCCTCCATTTGTTTACGTTCAGTTATTTCTAAAGCCGCACCAATAATTTGGGTAACGAGATTTTCACTATTGCGGCTAAATACCGTATCATGACTTAAAAACCAATGCCATTTACCTTGGCGATCGCGCATTCTATATTCAATTTCCTGCACATCTTCATCACTGGCAGTCAGAAAGTGATTATGATGGGCTGTTATTTTGAGAATATCATCAGGATGGGCAAGTTCCAAAAATAATTTTTGACCTATTTGTTGTATTTCTGCTGGAGAATAGCCTAATAACCTAGTAATTTCCTGATTAGTGTAAACATTACATTTTGCTTGTAAATCGTAAATATAAAGAATCTCTGGACTGGTTTCGGTAATTCGTTCAATTAAATATTGACTTTCTTGTAAAGCTATTTCTGCTTTTTTTCGGTCAGTGATATCTAAGGCTGCACAGGTGACACCTTCGATGTTACCGTTGCGATCGCGTAGTGGATCTATAGTGAGGACATAGCAAGTAAAATTATCTTCTCTACCAATGATAATTTCCTCTCTCATTCCCTGACCTGTTGTGATTACATGACGTTTCCAATTTTCTAGTGTTTCTGCATCTTTGTCTAAGAAAATATCTACATCAAATTTACCAATTACTGCCTCTGGTTGCAAACCCAAACCGGGGTTATAAATCCATGTGTAACGCAAATCTAAATCTTGATTAGATACTACAATGGGTGAATTATTTAGAGCAATTCGGAAGCGTTCTTCACTGTAGCGTAAAGCCTCTTCCGCTGCCCTGCGGCTGGTAATATCTTCATAAGTTCCCAAAATCCCAATAATATTACCTTCGCCATTTCTTAAAGGTACTTTATTAGTTTCTATCAACATTACAGAACCATCAGGTTTGTGTAGAGTTTCTTTAATGTGCAGTTCTGGCTGACCAGAATTCATTACCCGGCGATCGGATTCTAAGTAAAAATCAACTTCTTCACGGGTTGCAGATATATCATAGGAATCTTTGTCAATCAGTTCTTCTGGAGTTTTCCCAACATCTTCTGCAAAGATGCGATTACAACCTCTAATAATTGATTGGTGATCTTTCCAAAATACACGCTGGGGAATGGTATCTAATACCAACTGCAACATGGTCTGAGATTCTTGTAAAGCCCTGGTTCTTTGTTCAACTCTTGCTTCTAGTTGTTCATTTAGTTGTCTTAATTCTTCTTCTGTTTCCTTGCGCTGGGTAATATCTTCTGCAAAACCAGCAACACGGTAGACTTTACCCTCATCATTAGCTATGGGAAATGCACGATCTCTAATCCAGCGGACTTTACCATCTGGTTGAATAACACGATATTCCTGATCATAACCCCCCTGAGCAGCTTGACCAAAAAACTCATTTCTTATTTTTTCTTGATCATCTTTATGAATTGCACTTATCCAACTATGGGAGTCTTGATAAAGGCTTTCACAACTACGACCCCAGATTTTTTCATATTGGGGACTGACAAAAATTATCTCCGATTCTTCGTTGTTAGTCATCCAAATCACTTCTGGTAAGTTTTCTGCAATTTGTCTAAATCTTTCTTCACTGTTTCTGAGTTCAAGCTCTGCCTGTTTGCGTTCTTTTAAGGCTGCTTGTCGTTCACTAATATCAACAAATGTGACTACTACTTGTTGTAAATTACCGTTGTTGTTAAATTCGGGAAAGGCATTTACCAACAACCAAATCAATGTTTTAGTCTGAGGACGATTTATCCCCACTACATAATTAGTTAAAGGTTGTAGTGTGGAAATCACCTGATTAATTGGATATTCTGAAAGAGGCATGACTGTTTCATCTTCTCTCAAAAAACACCAACCTAAATCTACAGCAATTTTTCCCTGCATCTGTGCAACGGTTAATTCTAAAAGTTCGCAGGCTTTGAGATTACAGGTGATAATTCTGGTATCCACACCATGAACTACCAAACCTAACGGCAAATTTTCTACCAATAACCGATATTTAGCTTCACTTTGACGCAATAAATCTTCAGTGTTTTTGAGGTCAGTAATATCTGCTATTGACATCAAGAAAGCATTTTCATCTTCCCAGGATATCAGTGCAGCTTGCATATTTACCGTGCGTCTTTGTCCAGATGGTTGTAAAATTTGTATTTCTTGTACTCGCTGAGTATCATAGTCATAAGGTAGAGCAAATGGCCAACCTACTAGCTGTTCTTTCTCTCTCCCAAACATTCTGGCTGCGGAGGGGTTGGTAAATACTATATTTCCTGTGCTATTTACGGTAATTAAACCACTAGCACTGGTTTCAATTATGGTTCTCAATCGTTCTTCACTATCTTGTAATGCTTTTTCTACTTGTTTACGTTCGGTGATGTTGCGACAGGTGTATAAGCGAGTCCCACCAGCTATATCTACTTCCTTGACATTGACTAAAATTGTATGTTTTTTGCCTTGTTTATCAATTACTTCTCTCTCTATGTTGGTAATTTCTCCATCACAGGCTAATTCCTCTGGAGTAAATAAATCTTCACCTAGTAAAATTTGAATATTACCCATTTCTATGACTTCAGATGCAGAATAACCAAAGAGAATATCAATGTTAGGACAAATGAAGGTGAATTTACCTTGGTTATCGGTGATAAACAAGGCATCGGAAATATTGGTTAATGTGGTGCGATAAAGTTCTTCGGATGCCGCTAAGGCAGCTTCAGCACGCCTTCTTTCTTGCAATTCTAGCTGAACTTGATGATGTAAATCTGCTTGTTGAATAGCAATAGCTACATGAATAGATAATTGTTGTAATAATTCTGTTTCTTGTGGTTGCCAATTACGGGGAGTGCCATTTTGACAAGCTAACATTAATCCCCAGAGTTTATCTGCTACTACAATTGGTACTAAAATTTTAGCTCTGATTTGCAGACTTTCTAATAGTTGTTGATGACATGGGGTCATGCCATCTGTGGCAATGTCATCTACTACTTGTATTCTGCCATGAATATATTTTTCAATCCAATCTGATGTGAAGCAAGGATCACTAACTGATTGCCCTAATAAAGATAACCATCCTGGTTTGACATCTTCGGCAATGATAATACCATGACCTTGATCATGGCATTTATAAACTATGACGCGATCGCAATTCAAAAATTGTCTGACTTCAATGGCGATCGCATTTAATGTTTCTTGTAAGTCTAATGTTTTTCTGATTCGGCTAGTAATCCCACTTAATAACTTTTCTTTTTCTGCTTGTTTTTTTAACTCTGCAATGCGGTTTTCTACTTCTTTTTCTAATTCTGCATTTCTAATTTCTAATAATTCTAATTTTTCTAATTCTAACCTTGATACTTCTTGTTTGAGGTTATCTACTAAATTATAAATATCTAAGGGATTTAAAGCTTGTAATAAGGTTGTTTGTGTAATGATACCTTGTAGTTCTCCCTGTTTACCAGTAATCACCACCCGATTAATTCTTCTGGCTTGCATCAGCATTAATACTGACAACAGGCTTGCTTCTGGAGATAAACTAAATACCGGGCTACTCATGACTGACTGTGCCTGAATATTCTCTAAATCCAATCCCAAAGCCTGAAACTGCACAATATCCCGTTCAGTCATAATCCCTACGGGTATCAGTAAGGAATTTCTCTCTTCCACTATAATCACTGAACTGACGTTTTCCCGCGCCATTAATTTAGTAATATTTAGAACATAACTTTGATGACTAGCTTTGACTATACGACGGCTCATTACTTCCGAAGCTATTCTTAACCGCAACAAGTCTACAGGTTTTAGGAGTTGTCGCAAGCTTTCATGGGTGACAATTCCAACTACCTGTCCCTGCTCATCTAAAATCGGTAAATGACGAATCCGGTAACGTTGGAATATGTTCAACGCCACAAAAATATCCGTAAATTCCGACTGTTTCAGAGTAATTACATCATAAGTCATGACATCAGTAATTCTGAGTCCGGCAATTTTTCGTCCCTCCGCGCTCAATCTCACTACATCACGTTCTGTAAAAATACCCAATAAAATGTTCTCTTCTGTAACTAAAACACAACTAGATCGGCAATCATTTAGTAGGTAGTCTGGATCAATCTCTGATTCTGGCAGAGTACAACTTCCTCTAGCATTACTCATCAGAGCGATCGCCTCAGTTGCCAGTGTATCCACTGTGACGGTTAAGGGAGTATTGGCAACTGCCTGTTCTAAATTGTTTGCTTCAATTAGGGAAGAGAAAAACATTTTTTTCTAACAAGTCTGATAAGTTTAATATATTGAAAATTCTGCAATCAATTAACAGAAATCTGTCTGTTTCTATTCCTAAGTTAATTATAAGTAATTATTCTAACTTGTATCAAACTATTGATATAAATTTTTATAGAATCAGATACCAAGAAAAATTAACCACACATAAACATAGATACAGACAAATAATTCAATTTATTTGATGATGGTGTGCAGTAAATATCAATGATTCTGTTATCTATCCATAGCAATATTTTCAAGTTTACAAACAGTTTTTAGTCAGAAGTCATCCAAAATCGGGAGACTTCTGAATTATTAATTTTTAACCGACAATGTAGGGCGAGTTAATCACCGCTACACGTCCTGCATCAAGTAAAGCTTGATATACCATCATAGCCACTTCTGCCCTTGTGGCATCACGGGTAGGGTTAAATAAATTTTTACTAGGGTAATTAACAATCATCTTTCTTTGGGTGGCAACTATGACTTCATCTTTGCCATAGTTAGGAATTTTTGCTTCATCATCAAATGATATACTGCTAGTTTTTGAAGTAGCAGATAATCCCAAACCATTTACTAAAGAAACAATCACTTGTACACGCTGAATATTTTGATTTGGCGCAAAGGTATTATTAGGATAACCAGACAAAAATTCACCTTGATAGGCTTGCTGAATAACTTGAAAAGCCCAAAACTTCTCTGATACGTCTTTAAAATTAATAGCTTCACGTTTATTAGTTGGGTTAAAAGCTTTCACTAATAATGCGGCATATTGCGCCCTAGTCATAGTTGCATTCGGCCTAAATGTCCTATCTGGATAACCTTTAATAATATCCAGGTTAACTAATTCTTCAATAAACGCCGCCGCCCAATGATTACCAATATCTGTTAATACATTTTTAGGTACTGGTGTAGGTTCTGGAATAGGTTCAGGTGTAGGTTCAGGTGTAGGTTCTGGAATAGGTTCAGGTGTGGGTTCGGGAATGGGTTCAGGTGTGGGTTCGGGAATGGGTTCGGGAATGGGTTCGGGAATAGGTTCGGGTGTAGGTTCGGGAATAGGTTCAGGTGTAGGTTCGGGAATAGGTTCGGGAATAGGTTCAGGTGTAGGTTCGGGAATAGGTTCGGGTGTAGGTACTGGTGTAGGTTCGGGAATAGGTTCAGGTGTAGGTTCAGGTGTAGGTTCCGGAATGGGTTCAGGTGTAGGTGCTGAAATATTAACAAACTCTATTTTGCCCTTAACTTTAGCAGCATCTATTTGATTTCCCACAGAAACCAGAGTATTGCTACCTGCATTTTGGATATCGAAATTACCATTATTACGGATAGTATTACCACCCAGATTATCAACATTACCAAGATCAGGTAAAGCTTGAGAAATTACAGTTAAACCATCATCAGTATTTCTTTCAATCAGATTATTTCGTAAAATAGGACGAGAACTGCCGGAAATAATAATTCCAGAACGATTTTCATAAATTTGGTTATCTGTCAGCGTGGGAGATGTATTATCACTAATCGCAATACCATAACCAGTGTTAACGCAGATATTACCCTGTAACTTACCTTGGGAATTTTTGGCAATGGAAATACCATTGGCGGCATTTTCTCTGAAAATATTATCTTGAATTACGGGGTTAGCGTCACCAGTGGCAAAAACTCCCTCCCGTTTGCATTTAGTAAAGGTGCTATTAGCAATTGTGGGTGTACTTGATTCTACCCAGACAGCAGTACCACGACTATCAGAGTTAGTGACTGTTACTCCTCGTAATTCTGAATTATTCAACAGGACAAAAGTGACATTCTGACGGGCAAAGGTTCGGCTAAGATAATTACCACTACCTTCTATGAAAACACCGTTACCATTATCTGGTTCATTACCGACTACCGTAACACCCACGGGTACAGTGAGGGGAAAAATTTCACCATTAGCAGCGTTGTAGTTACCGTTTGCTAGTCGAATTTTATCGTTGATGGTGGCTATTTGTAAGGCTTTAGTAATACTTTTGAAAGGTGCTTGTTGAGTACCGGGGTTAGTATCTGCGCCAGTGCTAGGACTTACGTAAAATGTTTGAGTCATAATTATACTTTTACAACAGACATAGAAATACTAACCCATTGATTGAATTTTGACTTGGGCGGTGGTAAATCTATTACAAAATGTTGCAAAATTTATACTTTTGGTCAGCTACATTAATCTATTATCAAGTTTAGCAATTTTTTGAATATCAACAGGGAAATTAGGCGTTGCTGAATCATGGCATTATTTCACTCAATTTAGAACGACTTTCCAATGCTTTTAACCGCCAATTCATCCCGCATTTATGCAACACCAGTTTTTGTTGTTTATACTCAAAACGGCTTAATTATTTGATTCTATAGATAGGAGTTTAGCAGTGCTAAACCATTACACATCAAAATTTTTCGTGATCTTGCAAAAATCCATTTCCCAACCGTGTTTAGTGTAAACTTTGTCGAAACATCACTGTTATGAACAAAAGAAGTGAAAAAGGCGTTGTTTTGAAAAATTGACATAAAAAGACACAAAATCCAGTGATCATAAATTCATCTATTTCCTACTTTGTAATTCTGATTTCATGAATATTCCAGAAGGGTCCTCCCAACGCAGAAAATTTAATTCCTGCAAACCGATTTCTGACTGCTGATAGAGAATAGGCATTTACCAAATAAATAAGCGGCAAATTTTCCTGCGTTATTTTTTGACTTTCTGCATAAAGAGCTTTTACTTTTTCTTCGTCAAATTCCTGTGCAGCTTGAATATAAAGTTGATAAATTTTTTCTTCCCACGGTGCAACTTTCCATCCTTCTAAAGGCTTTTGTCCTGGTTGGGGTTTTTGATTAAACATATGTAAACCGCCTTCAGGAGACCAAACATTAGCACCATCATTAGGTTCTAATCCACCAGTTAAACCGATTAAAGAAGCTTCCCAATCTAAAGTATTAGATAACTTATCTAAAAATGTGTTCCAAGCTAAAGGTGTAAAATCAACTTGAATCCCAATCTTACTTAAATCCTGTTTAATTTGTGAACCCATTGCTTCCCTAATTCTGTTACCTGCATTAGTAAGTAAGGAAAAGCGGACACGATTACCTTGAGCATCTTCTAATTGATTTTCTGCATTATATTTGAATCCAGATTTTAGTAGTAATTGCTTGGCTTTTTCAGGATTATAATCATAAACTTTTAAACCTTTTTCTGGAGGTAGATAATAATGACTTTGTACAGAAATTGGTGAGTTTTGAGTTTGTCCTAAACCACGATAAATATTATTAATCATGGTTTGTCTATCAATTGCGTAAGCTACAGCTTGACGAAATTCTACATTATTGAACCAACGAGATTTTACAGGATCTACTAATGTTTTACCATTTCTCTTACCTTGATTCAAATTGAAAAACACAAAACTTGTACTGGTAGATGGACCACCATTATATATTTGGAAATTACCTTGTTTTTCTTGGGTTTTTAACAATGAAAAATAATCAGGTGTTACTCCTACAGCATCTAAACCACCAGAACGAAATTGTAATAAAGAAGTATCTGTTGATTCGACAATTTGCCATACAATTCTTTCTATGTAAGGTTGGGAATTACCTTGTTGATCTTTCCTCCAATAATTGGGGTTACGACGAAAAATTACTCGTTGACTTGTGTCATATCGTTCTAGTTGATATGGTCCATTAACTATGATTTCTTCTGGTGGTGTATCTACACCCCATTTAGTTAAGAATATTGGTTTTCCATCTTTGTCTTTTGTTTCTACAAATTCCCTTAAAACATGAGCGGGTAAAATTGCCGCACCTGTATTTTGTAAAAAAGGTCTAAATGGTTCGGGAACACTAAATTCTACTCGTCTATTATCAACTTTTCTCACACTCGGTAATTTGCGATCTTTGCCAATTCTGAGAATGTCTCTAATATCTGTGGGAATGTTTTCATTTAGATAAATGTCGTTGTAGGTAAAGACGACATCATCAACGGTTAATGGTTTACCATCTGACCATTTTAAGTTGTCTTTTAAGGTAAAGGTAATTTTTAATTTATCTTCGGAAACTTCCCATGATTCCGCTAAATCTGGTTCTAGTTCTCCTGTGAGGGGATTTTGGGAAAGCAATCCTTCATAGGTGTAACCAAAAATGTTAGGTGATTCGGAACTGAGAGGATAGTTAAATGTTTTGGGATCGCTGAGAATACTACTTACTAATTGAGGTACTTTTGCATCACTTTTTTTCAATTGTGTGGGGTTACAACCTGTGATTGATAATGCTGTAAATGAGAGGAGAGTGATTATTAATAAGAGGCGTTTTGTGTGTTCGATAAGGTTTTTATTGAGTTTCATAATTGCAGAAAATATAAATTTTATTTAGGTTGATGAACGGGAGTTAAACCAGTCGAGAAAGTGCTGTGTCATTGTAAAATATGTGATTCCAGCACTGCTTAAAACTTCTTTGACTTCAGGTTTACTAAAGTCTTTACTATTATTACTAATAAATGCTTTTTCTTCTTGAGAATGTGAATCCGCATGATTTAAAATACATCTTATAATTAAGTTATCCATGATATCGTTTTTGACTAACAATGTTTCTGGTTGAGTTAACATTATTCTACAAGTATTCTGGAGTTGAACATTGGGTATAAGTAGACTGTTTGCCTGAGAATTTCCTCCATCAATAGCACTGGAAAGACGATATTGAATATCATCAAGCAATAAATCATTATCAATTTTTGCTTGTTCTAAATTGTTAATTAAAGATATAGCATTGGCAGAAGATAGATCACGTTTAGCTTCTTTAATTTTCTTTTCTAGTTCTGTTTTAAAAGACTCTCTTACTTGTTTTTCTATCTTGAATACAGATACAGCTTCAACGTAACAAATATTTGGTATAAATATACGTATTTCATTAGGTGGGTTATATAGTAAATTTTCTGCTTCGGGATCTTGCCCTTTAGCAATAGCCATTAAAAAATTAGTTTCTATGTAAAGTATTGTCACCTTAATCTACCTGATCATTAAATTCTCTATGTTTTTTTATTCATCATTGTGCGAATAAGTATCTCCCCCTTCTATTTTATGCAATAATTCAATCTGTTGTAATTGGTTAGATGCTGGTGGTTTGTCTGATTTCCAGTGATAAGCTAAGTCTCTTAACCAAGATTCTACTAATGTTTTCAAATAGAAAGCAAATATTTTATGCTTCTTGTCTTGAAAACTGCTGTCATATTTACTGAGAATATCAGAAGTTTCTAACTTTAATGGACTATTTTGTGTCTTACCATTTTTGAATTTAAAAATAGTGATATTGTCTAGTTCAGCAAACATTGCAAAACGAGTTTCTTGTTTTGAATTCTGTAAATATAGCTTGGTAACTTGTGATAAATATTTTTCATTTATTTCTTCTTTTATTTTTTTAGCTTGAACATCAACCAATAATGCGATTTGCTGATTTTCATCTAATACAATAATATCTGGATAGGAGATAAGAAATAAACTTTCTATTTTCTCCGGTGAGTCACATTTACTATTCCAAATGCTGGAAATAAGCCTAATTTTAACCAGGTCTTCAGGTTTATCTAAGCTAAACATTTTTTCATTCTCCTATTAACTAATCACTAGCCACTAATAAAACTACAGCATAAGCACAAATACCTTCTTCTCTACCTGTGGGGCCCAGTTTTTCATTAGTGGTAGCTTTGACACCAACTTGATTTGATTCTAATTCTAAAACCCCCGCTAATTTATCCCGCATTGTAGAAATGTGGGGTTTTAATTTGGGACGTTCGGCAACTACCACAGAATCAATGTTGCCGATTTTCCAACCTTGGTTAAGAATCAGGCGATTGACTTGTTTTAATAGTACAAGACTATCAGCCCCTTTCCATTGGGGATCGCTAGGGGGGAAATAGTGTCCAATATCTCCCAAAGATAAAGCCCCTAGCATAGCGTCCATGATGGCATGAGTAAGGACATCAGCATCACTATGTCCTAACAAACCCAGTTCATGGGGAATGTTAACACCGCCGAGGATTAAAGGGCGATCGCTCACTAATTTGTGAATATCGTAGCCGTTACCAATTCTGATTTTCATAGTCATTAGTTATTAGTCATCAGTTATTTTTACCCAGTCACCAGTCACTAGTCCCCAGACCCCTCTTCCCTTTCTTCTTGCCATTTTTCCAGCAAATCGGGACGACGGGAAGCAGTGCGTTCAATTTGTTGTTGAAAACGCCAACGGGCAATTTCTGCATGATTACCACTGAGTAGCACATCTGGAACTTTCCAACCACGAAAATTAGCAGGACGAGTGTACTGAGGAAAATCTAATAAACCCTCCTCAAAACTTTCTGCTTTAAGAGACTCTACCTTACCCACAGTTCCAGGTAATAATCGTACAACGCCATTTAACAAAGCCATAGAGGGAATTTCTCCCCCTGTGAGAATAAAATCACCCAAAGAGACTTCACGAGTTACCAAATTCAAAACCCGGTCATCTACTCCTTCATAGTGTCCGCAAATCACAACCAATTGGTGGTAATTCGCAGTTAATTCACGCAGTAAAGGCTGATCAATCGTTTGCCCTTGAGGACTCATTAAAATCACCTCTCGACGGGGTAGAACTGGCAAAGATTCCACAGCAGCAAAAATCGGTTCAGGTTTCATCAACATACCCACACCACCACCGTAGGGTTCATCATCAACCTTACGATGCTTATCAGTAGTAAAATCTCTGGGATTGACCAGATTTACTTGGGCAATCTGCTTGGCTAAGGCTTTACCTAAAATACCGGAAGTCAGAATTGAGGTAAAACAGTCTGGAAAAAGCGTAACTATATCAAAACGCACAGTAATTCGTATTTAATGACACTAATCTTAAATTTGAGTATCCAGTAAACGGAAATAGTTCAAGGGAGGTAGTATTAGGGATAAACTTCATCAATAGTATCTAAAACTACCAGAATGCTGGTTTTTTTAGTGCCATCAAAAGTTTTTCTAATTACTTAATTTATGTTTAAATGTTGTCACAACTAAATTTAAATTAATAATCTCACCAAAAGTTAACAACTTCCAGGATGTATCGAGCCAGCCTCAGAAAAAAGATTGTCAAGACCTGCTTGCCCAAATCCAGAAGGGAGACATAGACTCCAAACACTATTTTGCCAGTCTGGAATAAGTGGATAGGTAAAAAACAAGTCGCTGGCGATGAGGACAACGGACATGACAAAACTGAGGTATCGTGTGCGTTGAGTGAGAAGATGGAGAGACGGATTTCGCCACTCCAAACTGATCAAAAGTGTCCTCTCAAAAAAGCAAAGGGCGAAAATCAACAGGCACTAAACCTTGTTAAATTCACCCGCCATCCGCCACAAGCCGGGGAAACCCTTGTGCATAAGGCACACTAAGTGAACAGTAGTTCCTCCTGGGAGAAACCACGCTACTGGTTTTAAGTCGGAACACCCGGCCAAAACAGTAGCTCCCCAAAAATGGACTATATCACTAAGGCAGTGGCTTCAGAAGTTGTTGACCGGAGAAACACAATGCAGCAATTAAAAGCTAAATCGCTGGAAATGAGGACACCCCAAGCAACGAAAACCGCCGTGCTAGTTATCGGAGGCGCAGAAGACAAAGTTCACGGACGAGAAATCTTACGGACTTTTTTTGCCCGTGCTGGTGCTAGTAAAGCTTATATTACAATTGTGCCATCAGCGTCCCGTGAACCAGCCATCATCGGTGGTCGGTATATTCGCATTTTTGAAGACATGGGCGCGCAGAAAGTCGAGATTTTAGACATCCGGGAACGGGAACAATGCGAAAATCCAGAGATTAAAGAATCCTTAGAAGCCTGTACGGGAGTGTTTTTAACGGGAGGAGATCAATTACGCCTTTGTGGAGTTCTGTCAGACACACCAGCAATGGATATTATTCGTCAGCGGGTGAGATCAGGACAACTAACCCTAGCCGGAACAAGTGCTGGGGCGGCAGTAATGGGACATCACATGATTGCTGGTGGTGGGAGTGGCGAAACTCCCAATCGTTCCCTTGTAGACATGGCAACAGGTTTGGGATTTATCCCCGAAGTGATTGTTGATCAGCATTTTCACAACCGTAACCGGATGGGAAGACTGATCAGTGCGATCTCTGCCCATCCTGATCGCCTTGGCATTGGCATTGATGAAGATACTTGTGCTGTGTTTGAACGAGATGGTTGGCTGCAAGTCATGGGTAAAGGTAGCGTCACAATTGTCGATCCGACAGAACTTACTCACACCAATGAACCCCATGTTAGTGCCAACGAACCCTTAACTGTACACAATTTACGTCTACATATCCTCAGCTATGGAGATCGCTTCCATCTTTACCAACGTACTGTTTTGCCAGCGGTGCATAGGATCTCCAGCTGAAGGGATAGAGTACACGAGGTTATATGTTAATTGACCGCTCTCAGATTTCTTACTGCCAATAACAATTGGACAAATACTATCCAAAAAGAAAAAAACTGTTTGTTGTGAACAGTTTAGCGGTCAATTACAGTAAGAAACTAGAATTTTGGTTCCGAATCTCCATCTACCTATTCCCATGAGAATCCTCAAGATCCAGACCTTACGCGGCCCAAACTACTGGAGCATTCGACGCCATAAACTGATCGTCATGCGCCTTGATCTAGAAAGCCTTGCGGAAACGCCCTCCAACGAAATCCCCGGTTTTTATGAGGGGTTAGTTGAGGCACTGCCAAGTCTGGAGGGTCATTATTGTTCCCCCGGCTGCCGTGGCGGGTTTTTGATGCGGGTACGAGAAGGGACGATGATGGGTCACATCGTAGAACACGTCGCCCTAGAACTCCAGGAATTAGCTGGAATGCACGTAGGTTTTGGCCGCACCCGTGAGACTGCCACACCTGGAGTTTACCAGGTAGTAATTGAGTACCTAAATGAGGAGGCGGGACGTTATGCCGGACGTGCAGCAGTACGGCTGTGTCAAAGCATCGTTGATCGGGGTCGTTACCCGAAAGCAGAACTAGAGCAAGATATCCAAGACCTGAAAGATTTTTGGCGTGATGCTTCTTTGGGACCTTCTACAGAAGCAATTGTCAAAGAGGCAGAAAAGCGCGGTATTCCTTGGATGTCCCTACCTGCACGCTTTTTAATTCAGCTAGGCTATGGCGTCAACCAAAAGCGGATGCAAGCAACTATGACCAACAACACAGGTATTCTCGGTGTAGAACTAGCCTGTGATAAAGAAGCCACCAAACGCATACTCGATGCCAATGGTGTACCAGTTCCCAGAGGTACGGTAATTAACTTCTTGGATGATTTGGAAGAAGCCATTGAATATGTAGGCGGTTATCCCATTGTCATTAAACCCTTAGATGGCAACCATGGACGAGGTATCACCATTGATATCAGAACCTGGGATGAAGCTGAAGCTGCCTATGAAACTGCTAGACAGATTTCGCGTTCGATTATTATTGAACGCTATTATGTCGGCCGTGACCATCGGGTATTAGTGGTGGATGGTAAAGTTGTTGCCGTCGCTGAACGAATACCTGCCCACGTAGTTGCTGATGGTAGGTCTACCATTGCTGAATTGATTGATGAAACTAATAAAGACCCAAATCGTGGCGAAGGACATGATAATGTCTTAACTAAGATTGAGTTAGACCGTAGCAGCTACCAACTGCTAGATAGGCAAGGTTATGACCTGGATAGTGTACCCTCTAAAGGTACTATCTGTTATTTACGAGCAACTGCCAATCTTAGCACCGGCGGCAGTGCCATAGATCGCACTGATGAGATTCACCCAGAAAATTTGTGGTTAGCACAACGGGTAGTGAAAATCATCGGCTTAGATATTGCTGGACTGGATGTGGTGACTACAGATATTAGCCGTCCTTTGAGAGATGTAGATGGTGTCATTGTGGAAGTTAACGCCGCTCCAGGTTTTCGGATGCACGTTGCTCCTAGTCAGGGTATCCCTCGCAATGTGGCCGGTGCAGTGATTGATATGTTGTTCCCCAGCGAAAAACCCAGTTATATCCCCATTCTCAGTGTCACAGGTACTAATGGTAAAACTACTACTACTCGTTTGTTAGCACACATTTATAAACAAACAGGTAAAGTTGTAGGTTATACCACGACTGATGGTACTTATATCGGTGATTTCTTAGTAGAGGCTGGAGATAATACCGGGCCCCAAAGCGCCCATGTCATCCTTCAAGATCCCACAGTGGAAGTAGCTGTATTAGAATCGGCTCGCGGTGGTATTCTCCGTTCTGGCTTAGGTTTTGATGCTGCTAATGTGGGTGTGGTGTTAAATGTGGCCGCAGATCATTTAGGTATCGGTGATATTGATACCATTGATCAATTAGCTAATCTCAAAAGTGTGGTTGCAGAAGCTGTGTATCCTGATGGCTATGCTGTTCTCAATGCTGATGATCATCGGGTAGCAGCAATGGCAGAAAAAACAAAAGCTAATATTGCTTATTTCACGATGAATCCTGACTCGGAATTGGTCAGAAAACATATCCAGAAGGGTGGAGTAGCAGCAGTATATGAAAATGGTTATCTGTCAATTGTCAAAGGTGATTGGACTCACCGCATAGAAAGAGCAGAAAATATCCCCTTGACAATGGGTGGTAAAGCACCATTTATGATTGCTAATGCTTTGGCGGCTGCTTTAGCAGCTTTTGTCCAAAATGTGACTATTGAGGAAATTCGTGCTGGTTTAAGAACTTTCCGCGCTTCGGTAAGTCAGACACCGGGACGAATGAATCTGTTTAATTTAGGCAAATACCATGCTTTGGTAGATTATGCCCATAATCCCGCTAGTTATGAAGCTGTTGGTTCTTTTGTTCGTAATTGGACAACTGGACAGCGGATTGGTGTAGTGGGTGGACCTGGCGATCGCCGGGATGAAGATTTTGTGACTCTGGGTAAGTTAGCAGCGGACATCTTTGACTACATTATTGTCAAAGAAGATGATGATACCAGAGGTCGAGCTAGGGGTTCGGCTTCAGATTTGATTATTGAGGGTATTAAGGAGGTTAGACCTAACTCTCGCTATGAATCAATTCTGGATGAAACCCAAGCGATAGATAAAGCCCTTGATATGGCTCCTGATGGTAGTCTGGTGGTAATTTTACCGGAAAGTGTGAGTCGCGCTATTCGGTTAATTAAGGTGCGGGGTGTACAGGAAGAAATACAGCCACAGAATGCAAATACTACTATCAGTGATTCCCAAAATGGGGTAGCACCTTCTTCTGTGGTTAACACCTTACTCTAATTTCAAGTAGGGGCGTTAACCAATGCGTCTCTACTTGTGATTATTTTTCTTGGTGTTTTAAGTTCGTTGGGTAATCGGGTTTTTTATTAGTGATTAAGTAGGTTGGTGTTAAAAATTGTCTTTTTGGGATGCTTGGAGGGAAGAAGAAGTTTAAAAAAAAGTTGTATTACTTCAGAAGTAGAAATAGAATTTCAAGGAAATAATGAGATTATTTCCCCAGTTGAACCAGTAAGAAAAGGTTGGGAAAAAGCATTTATAGAAATGGCGGAAAACGGCGATTATATTTTATTAGATGATGTCTAGAAACTGGTGTAAGTAAAATCATTTTTTATACATTATTTATAGTCAAAATTTGACTGAATTATTTCAAAATAAAAGTTAGTCAAGGGTAGACCTTGCTACCACGATCTGAAAATGTCATACCTCTTGACCGATAATTATATTATACAGGCTACACAGAAAATATCTATGTAGATTAAAGCAATTCTTGAATCAAAGCTTTAGTACCTTTATTCATTTCTTCCTCATTTTGTTTTTTTAATCTATAGTATAACCAGTCAAAAATTAATGGGCTTAGACGGCGGTTATCATATAGGACTCCTATTTGAATTTTGATAGCTTGCGTGGCGTAGCCATACAAAATTAGGTATTGTAGGGTGTGTTAGAACGGAGTTCGTAACGCACCATTATCAAGGGTTTGGTGCGTTACGCTATCACTAACGCACCCTACGTATCTACGTATCTTTTCAAGAATCAAATATTATTCCTATAGATTTGATTCTGTAAAATGTATGATTCTCTTTCGAGTTCTTGAGATGTTGTTGTATAAATCAGAAACCCTATTATAGTACATCTGTATAAATGTCAATAAACAACCATAACTGCTAAAAAACTTTGCGTCTTTGCGTATTTGCGTGAGCATTTCATGGTTGACTATTCCCATTCTTGTAATTACAATGTAAACACTACCCTATCCCCAAAAAAGAAAATGGGTAAAGCTATTAAAACCAGAATAGTCAAAATCGGTAACTCCCAAGGGTTACGCATTCCCAAAACCTTATTAGAACAAAGCGGAATTAACTCAGAAGTAGAAATAGAAGTTCAAGGAAATCATCTCATTATTCGCCCAGTTGAACAAGTAAGAAAAGGTTGGGAACAAGCATTTATAGAAATGGCAGAAAAAAGCGATGATGTCTTATTAGATGACATCAACACAACAGAATGGGATGAAACAGAATGGCAATGGTAGTCAACAGATTTGATGTTTTCCTAGTTAATCTTGACCCTACCATTGGCAGTGAAATTAAAAAAACACGCCCTTGTTTAATAATCTCACCCAACGAAATAAACCATAATATTTCAACTGTCATCGTTGCACCAATGACAACAAAAGGGCAACCATACCCCACAAGAGTAACCTGTCAATTTCAAGGAAAAGAAGGACAAATTGTACTTGACCAAATTCGCACAATAGATAAAACTCGACTAATCAAACTTCTAGGTCAAATTACCACAGAAGAACAAAAAGCAGTTTTGGGTATCTTAGCCGAAATGTTCGCAAAATAAATAACCTTCCCTCTTCTTCCTCCTCTTCCTTTGCGCCTTTGCTCCTTAGCGCCTTTGCGCGAAACAAAAAAGACGCAGAAAACGCCTCTGTGCGCCTCCGCGTCTCTGCATGAAAAAAACCTAAACCATCTCAGAAGTCTGCACAGCTTGCTGCGCCTGTGGCTGGAACATAAACAGCGAATAAACCACATCCCGGCGGATATTTACCATCATATCCAAGAACAACTCATAACCCTCACTCTTATACTCAATCAGCGGGTCTTTTTGACCATAACCACGCAAACCAACAGACTCACGTAACGCATCCATTTGTTGCAAATGTTCTCTCCACAAAGTATCTATGCGTTGGAGAATAAAGAACCTTTCTGCTTGACGCATCAAACCCGGTTGAATCTGATCAATTTGCGCTTCCTTCAAATCATAAGCAATCCGCGCCTGTTCATGGAGGAAAGCCTTAATTTCCGCAACCCCCATATCCTCCAACTGACTAGACTGCATATCAGCTAAAAGATAGACAAACTCTTTCACCTTATCCACCAACTTCTCTAATTCCCATTCTTCCGAAGGTAAATCAGGGTTGATGTAATAGTCAACGATGTCATCCATCGTCTTCTCAGCGTATTTAATTACCTGTTCCTTCAAATCTTGACCTTCCAACACCCGGCGACGTTCCGCATAGATAGCACGACGTTGGTTATTCATTACCTCGTCATACTCAAACACCTGTTTACGGATGTCGTAGTAATAAGTTTCAACCTTCTTCTGTGCGCCTTCTAAACTGCGGGTTAACATCCCCGACTCAATCGGCATATCTTCTTCCACTTGGAAGGCATTCATCAACCCAGCGACGCGATCGCCCCCAAAGATCCTTAATAAGTTATCCTCTAAACTGAGGAAAAATCTTGTCGTTCCAGGGTCGCCTTGTCTGCCCGCCCGTCCACGCAACTGGTTATCAACCCGTCTTGACTCATGGCGTTCTGTCCCAATCACGTGCAAACCACCGCGACTAATCACGTCATCATGTTCACTGCCAGTAAACTCTTCATACTCATTCTTGATGAGTTGATAAGCTTCTCGTAACTTCTGAATTACAGGATCATCCGTAGGTGCTTTTTCTGCCGCAACAGCTACCTTTTCTTCTGCTTCTAATTCCGGTAAACTGCGATCGCCATATTCCTTAACTGCCACTTCTACCGCTGCTTTTAACAGTTGTTCTGCTTCCTTTGACAACTCTGTAGGAAAAATTTCCGGGGAAGCACGCCAAGTTTTCACCTTTTTACCAGGAACAAAACCCTGTCCACCACCATGACCGCTGGGAAGTCCTGAAGCCCTTTGCATCCCAAAAGTATCTTCATCTTCAGGGCTAACAATACGGGGCATTAAATATTCCCGTAACTTCAACCGCGCCATATATTCAGAGTTACCACCCAGGATAATATCTGTACCCCGTCCCGCCATGTTGGTGGCGATAGTTACAGCCCCTCTGCGTCCGGCTTGGGCGACAATTTCCGCTTCCCGTTCCACATTTTCCGGTCTAGCGTTAAGCAACTCATGGGGAATAGCCATTTCCTTGAGGAGTCGGCTGAGAAGTTCGGATTTTTCGACGCTGGTTGTACCTACTAACACAGGTCTACCATTTTCGTGCATCTCTGCACATTCTTTAGCGATCGCCCGCCACTTACCAGCCTCGGTTTTAAACACCATATCTGACAAGTCTTGTCTTCTTCTATCCCGGTTAGTGGGAATAATGCTGACTTCTAACTTATAAATCTTTTCAAATTCCACTTCTTCGGTCTTTGCTGTACCTGTCATTCCCCCCAACTTGGGATACAGCAAAAATAGGTTTTGATAGGTAATAGTTGCCAAAGTCTGGGTTTCTGGCTGAATATCTACGTGTTCCTTCGCCTCAATAGCTTGGTGCAAACCATCACTCCAACGTCGTCCTGGTAGTACCCGACCAGTAAATTCATCAACAATGACAACTTCCCCATTCCGAA
Organism: Okeanomitos corallinicola TIOX110; assembly: GCF_038050375.1. Taxonomy (NCBI): domain Bacteria; kingdom Bacillati; phylum Cyanobacteriota; class Cyanophyceae; order Nostocales; family Aphanizomenonaceae; genus Okeanomitos; species Okeanomitos corallinicola. The sequence continues at coordinate 876,128 of NZ_CP150886.1, forward strand.
CCATGTAGTTGACATCTTTGAGGAATAATTCCTTAGCTTTAATGGCATTAAAGACAAAATGCGCCCAAGGATTTTCTGGATCAAATAAATCTGTGACATTGAGGAGGTTTTCTGCTTCTGCAAAACCTTCATCAGTTAGCAGCACATTACGCGCTTTTTCATCTACTTCGTAATGTTCCTCATTTTTGAGGGTAAAAGCAATTTCCGCCGCTTGTAGATACTTTTCTGTAGGTCTTTCCACCTGTCCAGAAATAATTAGCGGTGTCCGCGCCTCATCAATGAGAATAGAGTCTACTTCATCAATAACACAATAATTAAAAGGACGTTGTACCACCTCTGCCATAGAAGTGGCCATGTTATCCCGTAAATAGTCAAAACCAATTTCACTGTTAGTTACATAAGTAATATCACAGTCATAATTTTTTCTCCGTTCTGTAGGACTCATGTTGGCTTGAATTAGCCCCACACTTAAACCCAAAAACCGATGTACCTGACCCATCCATTCTGCGTCACGACGGGCTAGGTAATCATTAACCGTGATGACGTGAACACCTTTACCAGTTAAAGCATTGAGGTAACTTGGTAAGGTAGCTACCAAGGTTTTACCCTCACCGGTTTTCATTTCGGCAATTTGCCCAGTATGGAGAATTGTTCCCCCCAATAACTGAACATCAAAGTGTCGCATTCCTAACACTCGCCGCGCTGATTCTCTAACCACAGCAAAAGCCTCTGGTAAAAGATCATCAAGGGTTTCACCTTTAGCTAGACGTTGTTTAAACTCAGTAGTTTTACTTTTTAATTCATCATCAGAGAGTGCTTGAATTTCTTCCTCTAAGAGATTAATTTCTGTAGTGTAAGGCTGGTATTTTTTTAGTTTACGAGCGTTGGGATCGCCCAACAAAAGTTTTAGCATGGCAGTTTATGGAACTAGAACAAGGGGGATGGAAATTAAATTTTTAGCTAAAAGCTATATAATTATAGACTTTTCACCCAATTCAACCGTTTTGCTGGTTAATGGGTATAATGTCACGATTAACTCACAACCGAAATGAAAATTTACCAATCACTGGAATCTGCGATTGGTTTTTACTCATATTCTAAAGTTAAACTTCCTTAATAGTATCATTTTGCCATTGGCAGCGGTGACAGGTGACAGGTGATAGGTGACAGGTAACAGAATAAGAGTTTTCCCAACTACTAATTACCAATTACCAATTTATTTCTCCCACTCAGATGTCAATTTGCGGAAGTTATAATTTTCTACACCAGGATGACAACTGACACAACTACTCATTGTTACAGGCTCTGGTAATTCTAAATGAGGATGTAAAGCTTTAAAATAACGGGATCTTGTTAAGCGGTAAGGTGTATTTTCATCTGCAAGTTTGACACGGGAGAAGGTAGAAACGTATTTCCAGACTAAAGTCCGTTCTATTCCTGTTAAGGGCGTAATTTGTGCGCCATAATGTTGGGAGTCTTCCAGGATGTTTTTCCAAGTTTGGGTAGGAAATACTTGTGGAGGTAAGGCCAGATGACAGGTAGAACAGTTTTCTATAAATATTTCTTGGCCTAATTGATATTGTGCGGGTACTACGTCAACTGTACCAATTTCAGCGGGGTTTGCTGCTTGGGTGCTGGTAGCTAAACCTAATATAAATCCGATAGCTACACTCCAACTAAAAATGATTAGCATGACTATCAGCAGTTGACGTTTGAGTTTGCGATGGGGAAATTTTTGTTTAAACAAATTAGGCATAAATTGAATTATTTTAATATCGGTATTGCTTTATTCTTACTGGCTAAACTAAAAGCACAATAGTTAGGGTTTGCTGATAAAGTCTTGTCGTGGAGACAGGTGACAGGTGACAGTTTCAAGAGTTGGATGGGAACTATTTTTCCTTGAAGCAGGAATTAAATGCAAGGTTTTTCAGTTCTCACCTCATCAAAGCTTGCATTTTTTGAAAGTCAAAATCGCTAAAATCGTTTACCTGTAATGTTTTGAGATTTATTCAGCAAGCCCTAGTTAAGAAATCATGTCAGCTTAGTCTCTTATTTTGCACAACAGCTTAATACTACAGGAATCCGGTTTGATGCTTGAAAAGATACGTAGAGTGTTTTAGCCGCAGCGTAACGCACCAAACCTTTGATAATGGTGCGTTACAGATTTTATCCTATAAAAATATGGGAAACAACAAACTACCCTAAACTAGGGGTTCTGGTTGTTTGTAATTCCTTCCATTTATGTTGTAACTCTTGATAGTTAGGATCACTACCACCATAACGCCAACTCACATAAGCTTGGCAAATTTCATCAATTACTTCCGCCGTTTCCCTGGGATATTGGTGATAGGAAACTTCAGCATATTCCAAAGGTGTCTGCGCTGGGTGTTTCCCTAAACCTTTTTGGGCAGTCCATTGCAACATTTGTTGATACAGTCTTTCCATAGGTGGTAATTTCTTTAAGAACCGACGGTTTAACCATTGTTTCCACTGTACCCAACCTAACCAACCAAAAAAGGCAATAGTTGTACTAACAATTAAACCAATAAAGATACCTAACCAACCCTTAGAGAATAACGCAAAGAACCAAGCGATCGCCCTAAATAACCAAGTAAACAAAGTCCCAAATACACCATTTAAGAAACCAGTCACCGGTGAAGGTAACCAACCCGCTACCCAGTTCCAAAACTGACGCAACACACTAAAAGTATTATCTTCCTCAATAGAAGGGGGAATTAAAGGATGATTAGGAATTGGATCAAAAGCAAACCAGCCATACTGGGGGAAATATACTTCTGTCATCGCATAAGCGTCAGTATTCTTGACAATATACATCCCTGTAAACGGATTAAACTCTCCCGGAGCAAATCCAGCTACCAACCGTGCCGGAATGCCAATAGAACGTAGCATTACCGTTAAAACAGTAGAGAAATGATCTGGATAACCCCCTTGTTGTTTAAACAAAAAAGTCTCTACCAAATCATCATTTTCACCCAAATAAGGTAATCCCAAAGGGTTATCAGTAATAGAATATTTTTGTTTGAGATACTGAGCTAAGTAAAGAGTTTTTTCGTAAGCTGAATCTAGGCTTTTAGCGTCTTGAGAACGAGAAACCCGTTCGCGATTATAATCATCGAGAATTTCCTCAGTTTTTGCTTTGACCTTATCCCTAATTTCCGCCGGGATTTGTAGATAATAATCTTTAATTTCTGGAGAGTATGTAGTATCAGCCTGACCCAATAAAGTCCGATTCCGGTAAGGAACTTCCGAAAGTACAGTATAAGTCATCCCATCAGATAATTGTACAGGCGATCGCAAACCACCCTCCTGATCAACAGCAATCACAGGCCCAGGAAAATATATCGCTCTAGGATAGGACAACGCTGGAATCAAATTCGGTAAATCTGCAACCACATTAAAAGTTTGGACAACCTCTTTAGTCAAAGCCTTAATAATTGGCATATCCAGATTAATTCTATAAGACCAAGAGGAACGCCTCACCGTAGTCACATCTTCATTCCGAGAAATTTTCCATCCCTTACCCGTATACTGATCAAAAGCCAAAACCCGCCAAAAACCCTCAGCCTGGGATCTCACCCGCATCACCACCTTGGGTTTCATTTCTCCCCCCAGGTTTTGGTTCATCTCACTGTTAAAACCGTAATAGAAATTACTATCTACCTGACCAGCTTCACCACTACCTCCCTGTCCTGTACCATTACCACCCCTACCTTCCCGCACATAACCAGGATTTACAATCCTGCCACCATTAAAATCACCTTCCACATTAATAGGCGCACTTACAGGGAAAGAACGTAATTGATAACCAGGAAACCGGGGTAAAACAGCAAAAATACCCAATCCCAAAGCTATAATTAGCGCAAAATTGACAACTAAAACCTTAAAATTAGTCTTGCTAATATTCTTGATAGTGAAATTTTCTTTTTTTAAAGGCTTTAACCCTAAACGGGAACGATAGTCTAAAACTAAAGTTGGCAAAGCCATCACCAAAAATAACAACAACACAGGCGCAAACCCCATAGTTTGGCTTAATGTTGCCGCTACACCCAAAAGTATCAAACCTATAACTATCGAATAGCCTAAGTCCTTGCGTCGGGGAGTATCAAAACTGTGTAATACCTGAAGCTCAATCAATAACTGAGCTAAATTTAATCGCGTATCATTCCACTCACCCACAAACCGCCCAAAAAAAGCACCTAGAGCTACTAACATTCCTATCGCAATGCAGAATTTGACGGGAACATTAGCATTACGGCGGCGGTAGTAACTCCAAATTGCACCAACTGTACTCACAGGCACTGCCCAAAAACTAAAGGTAGTATCCGCTGCAATATCTGTTGCTACAGTTCCTAAAATTACCAGTCCTAGCACTAATACCCGTAAGGAGATAGAATCTTCCACTTCTGTTGAAGACGGCCTCCGTCTATTTTCTTGTTGATCATCACCCACGGGTAAGCGCCAAAACCTTTTCATCCTGGATAGATTTAGCATTGTCAAGTAAGTATAACTATGATGTAAAAGCTACGGACACAATCTTAGGTACGAACATTTATTACCTTGTCTTCAATCTTAGCCTGAGCATATCCGAGACTGGGAAGACCTGGGGTAATCTAAGAGAATATACCCATTATCTGTGTCCTGCTCATAGTTACTTACTATAAACGCCCTAATTAGCTATTGTGCAAAGAGGAGTAAATTTAAAACCCAGGATTATCATTTTTTATCAGTGTTTATCAACTAAAAAGGTGTTAGCAGTTTTGATTTTAATTAGACAGTGAGATTTATAGCCAACAACAAAGGTTGTTGTTCTAAACCTGGAAATTCAACTGCCAAAGTATAGTTCTGGTTAGTAGGTGGACAGTCTAACTCCAGACTAACTTTATCAGCGTCTTCTGATGCAGCAGTGGTTTGATTACCATTTCCCTGAAGTTTTAACACCGCAGCAGTAGGTAACTCGCTATGAACGCGTAATTTCAAAAGTCTGCCCAGTGACTGTAACTCTACTCTGATAATCAAAGTACCAGCGTTAGTTTGCCACTGTTGTTCTATGACAGGATTAGCCAGAGAAATTTGCAAAGTCAGATTTTCTAACAGTTGTTTAGCTGCCATCAACGACAACGCCATTTGTTGACGTGGTTGTAAATCTGAATAATCCTTTTGAAGATTGGGCATTGTTTCCAAAGCATCCACAGAACGGTAAGCAGTTCTCAGGACTAAACCAGCCACATCATTAATTGACTGGTAATCTTCAGGAAAAAAGCTTTCCACTGCCTGGATTAATTTAGGACCCAATGGTAAAGAAGATGTCAGCAATAGCTGGCACTTTTCCATCAATTGCTGAAAAATATTATCTGGTAAAGCAACTGGTAGATTTAGTTTCGATTGCTGTGCCAACCACCCCCAGGCAGGAACTAAAGCAACCGACGATTCTTCCACAAATTCTGGATATTCTACTAATTGACTTTCCCAAGGAAATAAAGGTGGGTGGTTTTGGATTTCGATTTGTAACCGGCGTTTAATGACGGCTTGAAAACGTTCTTGCACAGTAGGAATTTCTCCTAGTTCAAAAGTTTTGGGATTTTCCTCTCGATGGGGGCTGGCTAATGTTTAGATTTTTAGTAACATCATTTTTAATAATGTTTGGGAAGAGGTTTCAACTTTATAAAAAATTTGTACCTATTTCCAAATTTTTACCAAAACTCTAATCATGTAGTGTTTTCCTGGAGAGGGTTTTCTACCCCATCAATTTTCTCACACTCTTTTCAGGGATGCTCGCCGGTTTGACATTATTTGTCAAAAGTCCATTGAGACATCGGTCTAGAAAGAGTTGTGAGTTATTATTCATGGGTGGATGCACTAGATCCGGACACAACTGAGTTACGAATTTCCCAGGCTCGTTCTAAAGTCTTAAACCACCGTTTTTGTAGTTGTGCCATTGATAAACCCAAGGTTTTTGCAATAGTTTCTTCAGATTCTCCCTTTTGCTTTAAATCTAGTAAGGACTTTTCTTGTTCATCCAACTTTGCTGTATAAAGCTGCCATTGCTGTGGGGTTAATCCCAAGTTAGTAGGCAATGATGCTTCTAACCATTCATGCACTAATTCCCACCGATGTAACAAAGAAAACCGGATTAAATGGTACTTAAAGCGTTGCTGCAAATAATCACGCTGCCGTGGGGTTAATCCTAAAATTGACTCTATTTCCTGTGCTGATAAATCTTGAAGTCGGAGAGAAAAATAATCTGCACAGTCTGACTGTTGCCGTTGTTGCAGATAATCCATCAATTCCGTAATTATCACTGAGCGCAAAGTGTCTTCCTCTGGTTCAGGTGCTGCTTGCATAGCCATGGCAGCGCGTAATTGTTGTATGGCTGGTTCCTCCCAAGAACCATCAAATTCACCACTACTACCTTCAGAAGCTTGTTCTATATCTACGCTAGTTTCTGGGGGCTGCTGTTGGGAGAAAGTTTGCGCTCGGAGGATAATTAGTTGTTGTTGTCTTCCTGGTAAGGGAATCCGCCGTTTACCATAGCGTTCAGTAAATGCCATGTATTCGGCTAATTCTAAGAGGGTTTGGGGACGATAGGTGACTGGTTGTTGATTCTCTCTGCGGAAAGCATTCAAAGCTTCTAAATAAAAGTTTTGGAGAAAATCCTCTATCATGGTCAGCCGCCCTTGATAGCTTAATTGCTTCTTAGGAGGATTAATATAACGATAAATGATAGCGCTAAGGGTGCTGTGTAGTTCTACCCTACCTCGATTAGAACCTAGTTGATAATACCTAAGACACTGTTGCAGACGGTGCTTTGCTAGGGTCATGGCGGCGGTCTCTATTTCCCCAGAAGCCTGAATGCGTTTACTTTCATTACAAATTCTGAGGACTTCACCGGAAATTCGTAATGCCACATCTCGACAGTTCTTTTCTGCCGCCTTGGTAGACTGCTTTAGCTCCTTGAGTAGGAATTGGAATATAACTTCCACGCCGATAGACTTATCTCCCTGAGTAGTTGCAGTTGCCGCTGAATTCATAATCTGAATTTTAAAAATAACCTAACATACTTAAACACAACCTGTAGGACTGTGGCTGTTAGCTTGATAGATGTTACTTGTAAGCTACCAGTTATTGATGGTTAGTTGTCAGTTGTCAGTTGTCAGTTGTAAGTTTGACCTGTTCCCCAGTTTAATATCTTGGACATTAATCAGGAGCTATTTACCAGCCATGACAAATATAGAAGCACAAATTCAATCCTTGATTGACAATGCACCTGATGATGGTATGACACCAAAACTTGTGGCTACTATCGCTCCTGTTTTGAGAGCGATCGCCAAAAAGTTACAACACCCCCAGTATTATATTGTCCAAAATTTACAGGAACGTTGGGTTTTAACTACATTAATTAACAAGGCGAATCCAGATTTAGAAAAACGGGTAGTTTATGCTTTTCCTAGATTACAGGATGCTTCCCTATCTTCATTCGCTGGGGTTGACCCGCAAGCAGTAGCTAAACCTATGCCTGTAGTTGATATTCTGTTCCAACTGATAGCATTAGAACCAGTAGATAGTATAGTGTTTTTTGAAACTCCTGGCACTACTAATAACACTACTGAAGTGCTACGGAATGATCTGCAAACAATGATTGCACAGAAGTTGCAACAAAATATTCCCAAGCGAGTTCCTCCGGATATCGCCTGAAGATAGGATTGTTTGTCGCTCTACATCTATTTAGTGGAGCGACAAAGATCAGCGAGTAGGCATGAAACATAGTCTTGCTGACACCATGACATGGAAAAGATATTTGAGAAAAATTTACTTTTCTTCACAGATTTTATACACTACGCTCCGGTGTCATCAGGGACAAAGATTAATCACAAATCTTGGCAATAAAAGGGTTTTACTGCTGATCGCTAAAAGCTCATGTTAAATATTGGGCATGAGAAAAATATAATTCAGTACCCAATAATTAGCAGCTAATCTCTAATACAGCCGACTCAGTACATAATCGGTCATATTAATCAGTGCTTGGCGAGATTCTGACGGTTCTAGGGTAGCAATATGATCTGCGGATAATTTCGCATGGTGAGCAGCCAATTCTCTGGCCTGTTCTATACCTTGACTGTCTGAAATGAGATTGAGGGCTTGCTCTAAATCTCCTTCTTGAGCAAACTCTCTTTCAATCAGAACTTCTAAGTAAGGTTGCTCTTTGAGGGCAAATAGAACTGGTGCAGTTAAATTACCACTTTTCAAATCTGATCCAGCTGGCTTACCTAAAGTATCTGTCGAACCGGTAAAATCTAGAATATCATCTACTATTTGAAATGCTAGACCAAGATGCTTACCGTAGTTATACAAGTTTTCAGCAGTTTCTGGGGAAACATCACTAAGTAATCCAGCGGCTTTGCCACTGTTAGCAATCAAGGAAGCTGTTTTGTAGTAGCTCTTTTTCAGGTAAGTTTCCGTAGAAAGATTTGTATCAAAGCGATTTAGTCCTTGTTGAATCTCCCCAGCTGCCAAATCCATGATCACTTCTGAAAGCAGTTTAACTACATCCAAATTGTCCAGATTTGCCAGATACCAGGAAGATTGAGCAAAGAGAAAATCTCCAGCAAGTACGGCAATGCGGTTTCCAAATAAACTATGAACCGTAGGCACTCCACGGCGCACATTAGATTCGTCCACTACATCATCATGTACCAAGCTGGCTGTATGGATCATTTCTGTAATCTCTGCCAATCGTCGGTGACGGAGCGTGATATCTTCTTCTAGCATGGTCGCCCGTGATATCAGTAGCACAATGGCTGGCCTGATACGTTTTCCCCCTGCACCGAATAGATGTTCGGCTGCTGCATAGAGGATGGGGTGGCGATTGCCAACTAGCTGTGTGAGGTTATCTGCTAGTATTTGCAGGTCTGCTTCCACAGGGGTAAACAGGGAGGTAGCTGGGGTCATGGATGGGCGGACTCTGACTTTAGTTACGAAAGTTTACATATCCTTTACTCATTTTAAGATAAACCATAGCCAGCGCAAAGTTTTCCTCTAGGATTCTCTTGACGTTCTTTTTGCTCAAGTATCCACAAACTACCAGATGGACTGGGAAACAAGCAATAAATGATTTTATTTTCGATTTTGCATTAATTTCAATAATTCGGACTTATACACAGAACACGAGAAACCAACGCTTATGTCTGGATAATGATATAGAGAATAAAATTAATACTTGCTTTTACTTTTAAATACATACAAATTTATTAGCAATTTATATTCTTGTCTACTATTTAAATTTAAACTAATTTGTTCTTGTCAAAAAGTAAATAAATTTTAATAGCATTAACTAGCATTTGTAGCTGACTTTTTTAATATAAATTTGTGTTTAATTGACTTGTAATATGCTGTAATTATTTTTAGGCTTGATCTGTTAGCGATGATTTACCAAATTGTCAAATCAGAAAAACTTGTGTGTCAACATAAAAAAAAATGAAATTTAGTCCAGAAGTTAGCTGAAAATCTACTTTTATTGTGTTACGCTAAGTTATAGGAATTTTAAATCTTTCAGACATTCACCAGCCAGAAAAAGTAAATTACCAATAAGTAAATTTACTTATCAAAAAGGTGAATCTAAAATAACAAACCGCCTATATAATCCAGGGATAAATCCCTAAGATTTTGATATGCGGCGAATATACTCATTGGGTTGGATGAAGTGCTTTCTAATATTGAAAGCCACTACACGTTTTCAGCTAAGGTTGAGCATAAGTGTAGCTCTTACTTAATTGGTGTGAGGATAAAATACGCAGACTAGGTAGACTGCTGAGGAGTGCAGTTTTTGATTGCCATTTGGCAATTTAACTGCTGTCGGATGTGTGGTCTGCGGGAAGGTAAATTCAATAATAAATTTCTTCACTAGGGAGAATCATTTCTTTGCTGGGCGGCTTTGCATAGCCGATGCTACAGCAATCAAAAATTTATTTTGATTGGTGAGAGAGTCCTGCTGTTTGTGTTTGTGATTTTCTGGTTGTTTGAAAGCGAAGTAGGTGGAAAGATGATTTATGGGAATATGTCTATGATGATATTTATTTTAGCTGCTGGATATTTATTTGCCGTTTACGTATTATTAGCACTAGCAAAGCGAACAGGTAGACATGGTGTAATTAAAAGTGGGACTGTAATAGTAAACCAGCAGCACCAAGAACAGAGAGAATTGAGAACAAGTGTAACAGAAGTAGTTAATAGTCAATGAAATTTTAGATTTTAGATTTTGGATGCAGTCTACTTTAGTAATCCTACTTTACTGGCAAGTGGCAGATTAGTAGGGTAGATATTAAATGAACAATCTAAAATTGCAAATCTAAAATCCAAAACTATTTTCCTCCCGATTCAAGACCTAAGATACTGTGGCATCACTCATATACACGTGTTCAACCAGTGGAGTGTAACCTAACCACTGTAATCCAGATAGGGCAAACTGTTGGGGAGAACCGCTCACAGCAAAGCGAGTGGGCATTGGCAGGTGATTGCTTTTCAGATTTAATAGATCCAACTCTTGATTACAAGCCGTTACTACATGAACAGCAGGGTCTACTAGATTAACATGACTAGGGAGCAGCGATCGCAAAACAGGAGCTAGGTGTGGATAATGGGTACATCCATATACTAAAGTATCAATTTCCTGTTCCAGTAAAGGTTCAAGATAAGCCCTAGCCACTTTAGTAGTGTAAGGATCGTGGATACGATTTTGTTCAATTAGGGGTACAAACTCTGGACAACTGACTTGCCAGACTTGGACATCGGGTTGGATTTCCATAATAGCTTGACGATAGGCATTGCTTTTAGCAGTGGCTGGCGTAGCAATGACACCGATTCGCTGGCCTTGCTGTACTGCGGCCTTTGCTCCTGGTAGAATAACTCCCAAAATAGGAAAATCAAATTCTCTACGCACAATCTCCAGGGCTAGAGCAGAACTGGTGTTACACGCCATTATCACCATTTTCACTCTTTGCTGTAACATCCAGTTCAGTATTTCCCTCACATATTGTAAAATTTCTTCCTGTGAGCGGATCCCATAGGGAAGATGAGCAGTATCCCCAAAATAAATAATTGATTCATTGGGAAGTTGCTGATAGATTTGTCGTAATACCGTTAGCCCACCTACACCGCTATCGAAAACCCCAATAGGAGAGCGTTGAGCTTCTTGATCTGAGAAAGCGTCAAAATTACCTTGAAAACCAGAAGATGAATACACAGGCAAATATTGATAAAGATTTTGCTATTTAAAATACAGAATTTAGCAGACAATCCCATAATTGACTACTGTGTAAGAGGCAAAATCAAGATGGCAAAGTTTTACATCTTAACTTATAGCAATGGACAAGGCGGTTAGGACATTAAGCAGAATTAAAACTTAGACCCTGAAAGACTTCTAGCTCTGTCACCTGTCACCTGTTCCCTGTCACCTGCTATAATTTGCCTCTGCTATGACTATGTTATGATTTCCTTTGTAGATATTTGAGAATACCGCGAGCGATCGCATCAGCCATACGATTTTGATATTCTGGTGATCTTAAACGGGCATTATCCTCACGGCCGGTCATATAACCCGTTTCTACTAAAATTGCAGGCATAGAATTCTTTCTCAGCACATAAAATCTCGCCTTACGAGTGCCTCTGTCTTTAATGGTATTAATATCTTGAAGGATAGTCTTACGAACACTTTCCGCCAAACCATAACCACTGTCGTAATAATATACTTCCAACCCATTCACATCGGGGCGATTATCAACTGAGTTAGCGTGGATACTGACAAATAAATTGGCATTAACTCGGTTGGCTATATCCACACGACCTTGTAATTCCACAAAAAAGTCAGCATCTCGAGTCATAACAGCTTGTACACCATTTTGTTGCAAAATTGCCGCCACTCGCTTACCAATGGGCAAAATCACATCCTTTTCCAACAAACCACCTATACCAGGAGCGCCAGAATCCTTACCACCATGTCCGGGGTCAATCACCACTATCAGTTTGCCTTTAGGAACTGATAAGCGTGGCTGGGGTTGTGGTGGAGGATTTTCAACATAGGGGTCGGGAAGTTGACCTTGGCTGGTTGGTAAGGGTGGTAGAGTAGTAGGGGGTTGTAAACTGATCGAGTTTCTGAACTCCAGAGCTATAATTTGCGTTCCTAATTGATTGAGTTCACCAATTTGCTGACTGGATGAGGGTTGCACAAAAACAACCACACTATTTGAGACTTCTTGCAAACGTACCCTGAGTACAGGACTATTGGCATCAAAAGCAGGGCCTTTGACATTGGGAGCTAATTTAGCTTGAGGAATAGTAATTCTAAATAAACCAGAGCTTCTATCCCAACCACCTGTAGCAGATACGGATTTATCAGCTTTAATTAGTAGCTGTGTGCCATTAGCAGCTAATTCTACAGCCTGAATTGTCGCTGGGGAGTTAGTAACATTTTCAACATTAGATTGATTTGCTTGGGCTTTGGCAAGACGATCAGGAAGAACAATAAAACCGCCTGCACCACTGCTTTTTGCTTGCCAGTCTCCGCTGTATTTATCTACCTGTAGAGTCATGCGTACAGTGGATGGTGTATCTGATAATTGGGTAAATCGGACACGGCTGACACCATAGCGGTTGATGACTATATCTCGTTGTCGTAGATTTGCAGATAAAGCAGCACCAACTACATCAATATTGATGGTGCGATTCTCTTGGTTGCGATTAACCTTAATTTCGGGACTACCACCACTGGTACGAATAAAAAAACCATCAGATGTTACTCGGAAATTTTCTATTTGAACTATTCCAGGGGTGGAGTTGAGTACCACTTCTTGTTTCGGTAAGGTGACTGGAGTTGTTGTCACCATGTTGTAAGAATTTTTAGGTACTGGTGATGGTGTAAATGGTGATGAAGGGGGTGTAAATTTGGGTGTTTCTGCTGGTAGCTCACCATTATAAGCAGAGGAAGGTAATACTTCTGTTGCTAATTTTGGTAGTTGTACAAGCCAACGACTGCCAGTTGTCGCACTAAATTTTACTAGATTAGGGTCAAGGGTATAGCCTGGATTTAGTTCTATAACTAGACGGGTTGTTTGCTCGTCAAACTGACCAACGCGGATAGTGCGAATACCTCCACCAATAGCTTGAGCAGTTTGTGAGCGATCCAAACTCGTACCAGGTAAATCAATTACTAATCGAGTGGGGTTAAAAATTAGTTGCGCTTGGGGTTGTACAGGACTAGATGTATTAATTTCTAGTCGGTTTTGGTTAGTATCAAATCGCCAAGAGTCTAATTTTGCTGCGGTAGCTGGGGATGATACCATACAGATAGTGCCAACAGTGCTGGGTATTAACCAGTGTACTTTCACAGTATTTTCTCCTGATTGCTGTTAATAGAATTTGTTAATTTTTTAACATCTTGGTAAAGCCTCACACCTTTACTAAACTCTATGCTCCTGTCCCCCAGTTAAGAATCGGCGGACATAAGCAAATAGCTGAATCAATTCAGCACTATGATTAAGGTAAACATATCTAAGTAGAGCGTCTGATCAGAACAGCAATTTTAGTTAAACTGGTGTATAGATTATCGCTGTTTGAACTCAGATTACTCTAGCATTGTCGGAAATTTGTCAACTTCTAAACTTTAATTTTTCACTGGTAGTTGGGCAACGCTAATGGCGATGAATTATATCATAGTTTTTTATTTTTCTGTCTGGGGAAATATACCATAGGGCTGTGTAGACTGATGATTTCCGTTGCTGAGATGAGGACAAAAAGAGTTATTTTCTCCCTGCATACACTCTTAGCGGGCAAGAAGCCCGCAACCCAAGAATTTAAGTTTTGACTGGATATACTTGCAACCTGCTGTATTTATCGGCTTTTCAAGTATTGAAGAATACCTTGAGCGATCGCATCAGCCATTTGATTTCGATAGGCTGGGTTTTTCAGTTTAGCTATATCTTCTCTGCCAGTTAGATAACCTGTTTCTACCAAAATTGAGGGCATAGAACTTTTTCTGAGGACATAAAATCTTGCTTTGCGTACTCTCCTATCTCTAACATTCACTCTTTGGAGAATTTTATTATGGACAGCACGTGCTAGACCCAGACCACTACTATAATAATAAGTTTCCAGACCACTAACTTCAGGACGGTTGAGACCTACTGAATTAGCATGAATACTGACAAAGACATCAGCATTGGCTCGTTCTGCCATTTGTACTCTTCCGGGAAGGCTAACAAAGTAGTCAGAGTCCCTGGTCAAAACAGCTTGGACTCCGTTTTGCTGTAAAACCTCTGCTATTCTCAGGCTAATAGGTAGAATTATATCCTTCTCTCGAACTCCGGCAATCCCTATGGCCCCTGGATCTTTACCTCCATGTCCTGGATCAATTATGACTAATAATTTACCTTTGGGTACGGAAGTTCGGGGACGAGGTTGAGGAGTCCTGACGTTTGGATCAGGTAATTGCCCACTGTTAGGAGATGGTAGGGGAGGTAAGGCAATTGGAGGTCTAGCTGAACGATACCTTTGTAGTTCTAAAGCTACAAGCTGGTTGCTAACTTGATTAATCTCACCAATTCTGACTCCTGATGCTGGCTGCACAAAAATAACCACAGAGTCGGGAGATTGAGATTGTAAACGTACTCGCAGCACTGGACTGTTGGCATTGAAAGATGGTCCTTTGACCTTGGGTGCCAATTTAGCATTGGGAATAATAATCCGATATAATCCCGTGCTTCTATCCCAGTTTCCGGTAGCAGATAATGCTTGGTCGGCTCTAATAAGTAGTTGTGTCCCATTGCCAGCTAGTTCCACAGACTCAATTGTAGCGGGGGAGTTAGTCACAATTGGTGCAGAAGCGGTGGAAACTGGTCTTGATGAGTTATTACTATTATTACTATCGGGTAAGCGGACAACTCCCCTATTGGGTAGTAGAACTAATCCACCTACACTACTTGCACTTACTCGCCAGTCAGGACTATTTTTATCTACCCTCAGCGTCAAACGCACACTGTTGGGTGTTGTTCTTAACTGAGTAAATTCTATGCGATTGACACCATGCTTATTGACAGATAAACTTTTCTGCATCAGTTCTGGTGATAGGTTTGCACCGTCAACATCTACAAATATGGTGGTGCGATCCTGACTACGATTGACTTTGGTGTTAGGTTTACCCCCACTGGTACGAAGAAAAAACCCATCTCCTGTGGTTTGTAATTTTTGAATTTGAGTTATCCCTGGGGTAATTCTGGCTGCTGTGGAAAACTCTGGTTTAGGCTGGGAGTCTATGGTGGCTAAATTATAAGTATTATTATTGTTGCTGATGTTATTGTTGTTATTATTTACCAGTCTTTCTAGTTCTATTTTAGGTAATTGTACTCTCCAGCGACTGGGACTGATCGGTACAAATTTAATTTTTGTCGGGTCAATGGTGTAACCCTGATTCAGTTCTATAACTATCCTTGCTGTTTCTGGGTTGAATTGTCCAGCACGAACTTCGCTAATAGCCCCTCCGACGAGTTGATTTGATTGCGATCGCCCAAGTTTGGTATTAGGTAAATCAATTACCAAGCGTGTGGGGTTAAAAATTAGTTGTGCTTCTGGTTGTACAGCCCCTGATGTTCTAATTTCTAATTGGTTTTGATTTTTGTCAAATCGCCATGATTCTAAATTTGCGGCTAAAGCTGGGGAAGATAGTAAAAGAGCAGTTGTAAAAGTACCAGGTAGCAAGTATTGTAGTTTCAAAGTTATTTCTCCTGAGATGAATTTATAAAAGTGATCAGTATTTCGATTTCAAAGTTTTGGCCAATCTGTACAGCGTCTTTAGAGATAATAATTTCGATTTCTAGATTTGGGGTTTTCTTCTGATATTTTTCACTCTCATGTTATTATAGGGAGTTAAAATTTGATATTAAAATTTAACTGCTTGTGATGATTGTCAAGTCAGTTACTATGTTTTTTATGCCCTAATCTTCAATTTTCCAGGAATCACAATTATATTTGATATATTTGAGTACGTACTGGAATTTGCATTTACCATTTACAATTAATGATTTCATTTGGTGGATGCTAGTTCCTAATTAATTTACAGATATTGATGTTACGATCAGTGAGTAAGGACATTTTCGGTTTGAATATATTTCCTTTATCTGGACAAATAGAATAACCTCCAGAAATTATCTACCACCGGAGACGGTGATTGAGAAACATAAGTTTCCGTTAAGTATTAATTTTCTAAATATAAGATTTATATGTGATTTTGGGAAAAAATTCGTGTTCATAGATGACATCTGGCAGTCTTATCCGTTGATTGTGGCTAAAAATACAACTCCTAAATTTTTAAACATTGAGTAATTTGGCAAAAAGATACTTGTCCATAATAATCTATGGACAAGCACAAACTAGAACAAGAGTAATTAATTCTACTTATTCACATTCTCCTGAGCATTTGAGGTAACTTCTAAATTTCCATTCTCGTTTGCCGTTGCTACAGCAAATGCTGAATCAGCCGAGTCTGTGGTTTCTGATTGGGGGAAAACAAATCTCAACAGAGGGGGAGCTATAAAGGTAGTGATAATTACCATCATAATAATTGCTGCCCCTAGTGGTTTTGACAGAGCGCCACTAGCTGCACCAACACCGGCAAATACTAAACCTACTTCACCTCTGGGAATCATACCCACACCAATAGCCAAACGGTTAATGTTAGGTTGACCGAACACGGCTAAACCTGTAATTACTTTACCAATGATGGCCACTGTAATCAGGAAGATTGCCATAATTAAACCTTCTCGATTACTGGGAATTGAGGGGTTTAAAACTCCTAAGTCTGTTTTTGCACCTACAGCTACAAAGAATACAGGTACTAGCATATCCGCAATAGGAAGAACTTGCTTTTGTAGTTCCTTGCGTTTATCTGTTTCTTCCAGGACTAAACCTGCTGCAAATGCTCCCAGAATAGCTTCTAGGTTGATAATATCAGCAAGATAAGCCATGATAAAGGCGAAGATGAAAGCAGGTATTACCAGCCCACCCCGTGTTTTGAGTAGATCGGCGATCGCCACAAAAGTCTTATTGAAAACATTACCCAAAATAATCGCACCGATCAGAAAAGCACTGGCGCTGATGATCAGATAAACAACATTGCTGACATCAACTGCACCATCTTTAGCCAAACTAGCTACTACGGCTAAGACGATAATTCCCAATACGTCATCTATTACCGCTGCACCAAGAATAATCTGTCCTTCTTTGGAGTTCAGACATTTTAGTTCTGATAGAACTTTGGAGGTGATACCGATGCTTGTAGCGGTTAAAGCTGCACCAGCAAAAATGGCAGGTACAGCACTCACGCCAAATAGCGTCATTAAGCCCACTGTACCGGCAGCAAAGGGTACTACTACCCCAACTATTGCTACTAGTACAGCTTGAATGCCTACTTCCATCAATTCTTTGAGGTTGGACTCCAAACCAATTTCAAATAGCAGGATAATCACACCCAATTCTGCTAAAACAGAAACGACTTCTGACTGTGCAGCAAATACCTGTGGGGTGGCTTCTGGTGTTAAACCAGCTGTTATTTGCAGGAAAGTCATAATTAATGAACTAGAACTGTCTGCACCAGCTTCTGGAAATACTAATAGATGTAGTACAGAAGTCCCGACTATGACACCTCCTACAAGTTCTCCTAAAACCGGGGGTAAGCCGATTTTATTAGATAATTCTCCGCCAAGTTTGCTGGCAAAGTAAATTACCACTAGGCTAAGTAACACCGCCGCCACCACCATTGAACTGTCTGCGGATTCTGCGGATTCTGTGGCACTAGCTAACAAGGGAACAGTAAAGTTGATTGCGCTGAAAAACTGCATTGGTTCTGTGAATATCCTTCCATATTATTTTTACTCTTTTATTGCAACTATTTCATAGCTTTTGAGATATTGACAGTCCTAACAGGAACTATAAGTTATTTCATATATTTAGACTACTGATATGATATATAAACTCAGTAGAAGTATAAAAAGTCTGGCTGCATGAGTTCAATCAGTCAGGATTTCCAGAATTTAGGAGGAGTTGATTGGTGCAGAGCATGATTGAAAACCTAAACCCTAGCTAATATTGACTTTATAAATATGCAAGAATTAAAACTAGGTAAATACCTCACACTAGCAGAATTTTCTACTTGCACTCACACCTATCACAAATATGCCCAATATATCAATCCATTTCCTCAAAATGGAGCAGAAATCATTCCTGCATTGCAGGAGTTGAATAAATTTATCATTGACCCAATTATTGATAATTACGGCAGAGATAATTTTCAACTGACTTATGGATTTTGTTCGGCTGATTTAAAAAAGTTTTTAGAAAGAAAAGATCCAATTACAGGAGAAAAAAATGGTCGTGTAGCACCTAAACTTGACCAACATATGAGTTATGAAATTAATAAAAATGGAAAATATTATTGTGAAAGATTGGGTGCTGCCTGTGATTTTATGATTGCAGATGTATCTAGTAACCATCTGATAGATTGGATTTTACAAAGTAAATTACCTTTTGATTCTCTTTACTTTTATGGAAGTCAAAGACCTATTCATATTAGTTATGGATTTCAGCATAAAAGAGATATTTGGACTTTTGGTAGTAAAGGACAACCGACTAAAAAGGGGATTGAAAATTGGGTGAAGATGGCAAAGGAAATTCATAACAAGAATCAGTGAGATTTAGCAATCCTAAATCCTTACAGTAGTCAGGAGAAACAATATTTATTTTTTTAGAGTTTTATTTGTCTGAATCAGGATGTCCAGGATTTAAGGATTTACAGGATGTTGATTTTAAATGATTCATGAGTTTAATTGTCATCAGAATTATTAAAATTCTTGAAAGACTGTTCTTTCCCTAATAAATCAACTTCAATTGTATCTATTTCAATAGTAATTTTTTTCTTGCAGAATTTAATATTAGCAATTCTACCAATCATATCTACAGATTCAAAATTAACAGTTTGTTGATTATTATTTTTAGTTTCTATTTTATATCCTGCTTCATATAACCATTCAATCACACTACGCCAATTATTAATTTTTTCGTTGCACTTTCCCACCAAACCTTTGACGTATCTATATATAGTGGCACTAAAATCAGTTTCTACACCTCTGATATCTTTATCTAGTTTATCAGCAATTTCCGCAGGACTGTAACCCAGAAGCAACCCCCGCAGGTGGAGTTTTTCCACGGGAGTGAGCCGTTTACCTTTAACAGAGGCCAGATCAGTATACAGTGTCTCCAAATCCCAGTTATTACAGGCTTCTAGAAACTTTTCGTTAGTTGCTGACATAAGACATTTAAGAAAATCCTGATGTAATACTAACATAAATCCTAAGTAGTGTTAGTCAAGACCTGATGTAAGTTAGCTTACAATTATAAATACAAGGTACATTTATTCATCTTTACCAGGGAACATAACGTAAACTATGCCTATATACGCTGAATTTGCCGATAACCCTGAACCACGTTGCCCAGTTGTGTTACTGCTTGATATATCCGGTTCTATGTCAGGTAGCCCTATTGATCAACTAAATGCGGGTGTTGCTACATTTAAGCAAGAAATAGAACAGGATGCTACGGCATCTTTGCGAGTTGAAGTTGCTATTATTACCTTTGGTGGCACTGCAAACTTAATACAAGACTTTGTGACTATTGATCAATTTAATCCACCCCATTTGACTGCAAGCGGTTCAACATCAATGGGAGCAGCGATTCAAATGGCTTTGAGAGAGGTAGAAAATCGGAAGACAGAATATAAAAATAACGGTATTCAATATTATCAACCTTGGGTATTTTTAATTACTGACGGTGGACCTACAGATAGTTGGCAAAGTGCAGCACAACAAGTTAGACAAGCTGATGCTGATCGCAAAATTAGCTTTTTTGCAGTCGGTGTTCAAGGTGCAAATATGAACATTCTTAGTCAGATAGCACCACCCAATACACCCCCTCTCATGCTTGACGGGTTAAGATTTGCTGACTTATTCCGTTGGTTATCTGACTCTATGAAACGGGTTTCTAGTAGCAAAGTAGGTACAACTCAAGTTTCTTTACCTCCTGTGAGTGGTTGGGCTACAACAAGTACATAATATAGCAATATTTAATTTGTGGAGACGTTACTTAAAATGTCTCTACAAAAATTATAAACAGGAGGATTAATTAATGCAATGGCAAGCTGTAGCTAAAAGCGTAATAGGAACGAAACACATTAAATCTGAAACACCTTGTCAAGATTATTCAAGTTATAAAATTGTAGATCAAGGTCAGGTGATTGTAGGTGCAGTTTCCGATGGTATGGGTAGTGCTAAACATTCAGAGAAAGGTTCTCGTTTAGCTGTTGAAACTACAATTAAGTATCTCATAAATCAACAAAATTGGAAATATAAACTTGATGAAAATTCCTGGAAAGAAAGTTTTAAAAAATTATTAATAGAAGTTAGAAATCAGTTAGATAATCATGCTAAAAAATATCAATTTAATATTAATGAATTAGATTGTACTTTAATAACTTTTGTTGCTACTCCTAAATTTATAGCTGCCATGCAAGTTGGTGATGGGTTAATTGTAGTACGAGCAAATGATCAGGATTATGAATTATTATTTCAACCAGATAAAGGTCAGTATGCAAATGAAACTACTCCTGTAACTGATACTGCTGCTATTCGGGAAATGCGGTTTTGTCTAAAGAATAAAGGTTATGATTTTATTTGTGCGGCTACAGATGGAATTGAAAATTTAGCTTTAGACAAAAAAACACCAAAATGGAAACCTTTTGATAATTTTTTTAAGATGGGTTTAGAACCATCTATTTTTTCTAATCAAAGTTTACAAGATAAAGAAATAGACGTTGAGGATTTTCTCAATAGTAAAAAGATGAATCAAAATACAGATGATGATAAGACGCTTTTGTTATGTGCTTACAGTAATTTTTTAGAAGCAAGAGAGTTTCCTGATAGAGATACAATACCAAATCCTCAACCTGACCCTATTTCAGATGAAGAAGATGATATTACACCATCTCCTAATCCTAACAATCAAGATGAAGATATAAAACATTTTATTAATTTTATTAAGGCAGAACTTACGAGTATTCCAGAAGCAGAAGGTATCAAACCTATTATTAATATTAGCAAAGGTAGCCTGGAAATTATCTTTAAATCTTCAAGACCTCTTCAATATTTTGAGACTTTGGTTCAGAAAATTCAAGAACGGGAAATTGTGACTGATAAAAAATATATAAAATCCTTACAAGAAGTAACTGTTTATGATCAGGAAATGGATGGTTATATACGCAAGAAAGCAAGAATCACTATTTCTGCAATCAGTTCAGATAGTATAATATACATAGTTGGTGGTGTTTTGATATTATCTCTAATTGCAGGTATAGTTTTTTCGTTTAATCAATTTAAATCTAACGAAAAACCACCTTCTAACCCAAAAACTTCACCACCTAATACTCAACCATCTACATCTTCTAAGGAAGAAACTAATCCAAAACCTAAAAATAGTTCATCACCTTTAACCACACCTTATAACTCTCCTGAAAACAAAGAACAAAAACTCCAAAATACTCCATCACCCAAAAATACAACTACTCCTACTACAAGCAGATTAAGAAGTTAAAAAAATTAACAAACCAAAAGAAAATCAGCAATAATCAGGTGGGAGAAATAAAATTAATATGGTTCGTCTACAGTGCAAAACTTCCGGTGAATGGATTGATTTAGTTAAGGAAATCAATAGTAGTGGTGAAGGTAAAATTTACACAACTAATAAATCTGGTTTTTTAGCTAAAATTTATCACAATCCTACACCAGAAAGAAGTGCAAAACTTCAGGTGATGGTAAATAATCCACCTGATGACCCGACTTTATCTCAAAAACATATTTCGATAGCTTGGCCTAAAGATTTACTGCAAGATAGCGGTGGTAGTATTTTAGGGTTTTTGATGCCAGAAATCAAGAATGGACAAACATTAATTAATGTATATAGTCCACGATATAGAAAGAAAAAAGCACCGGGTTTTCACTGGATTTATTTGCACGTAACCGCAATGAATATTGCGTTTATTATGGATGCTTTACATAGAAAAAATTATGTAGTATGCGATATTAAACAACAAAATCTGTTAGTACAACCAGATGGTAGAGTTTCCATTATTGATACAGATTCTTTTCAAATCAGAGATACAATCACTGGAAAAATTCACCGCAGTCATGTAGGTTCTGGAGAATATACACCACCAG
The DNA here is from genome assembly GCF_038050375.1 of Okeanomitos corallinicola TIOX110. NCBI lineage: Bacteria > Bacillati > Cyanobacteriota > Cyanophyceae > Nostocales > Aphanizomenonaceae > Okeanomitos > Okeanomitos corallinicola. The sequence goes on from NZ_CP150886.1 coordinate 898,450, forward strand.
AAATGTTTAATGTTGATTTTACCACTGTTGACCGTTCAGAGTTACATGATCGTTTTGGATTAGCTGTTATTATTTGGCAATTATTATTTAGTAATCATCCTTTTTCTGGAGAATGGGTAGGAAGTGGTAATCAACCAAATATTGATAAACTTATTCATCAGGGTGATTGGATATATGGTAGAAATTCTCAACTCAAACCTACACCTTTATCTATTCCTTTAAATATTGTACATCCAGAAATTGCAAGACTTTTCCGTAAATGTTTTGATGATGGTTATCGTACTCCCTATGCTCGTCCGAGTGCTGCTGATTGGAAAACTGCTTTAGAAAAAGCGATTCCTGAACTAACGCAATGTTCATCTGTTAATAATCATTATTATGCAAGAAGCTATACTAAATGTTATTGGTGTGAGAGAAAACTTCAGATTAATCATGATGCTTTTCCCGCAATACATGGAAGTGTGAAAACACAAATTCCTGTGACAGTTTCTGCTAAAAATAATTCACCTAATCAAGCAGTTATAACTACTCAAAAAAATCAGCCTATAACTATAAATTCTACTCCTACAACACCACAAATACAACAACCAACAAATAGAGAAAATTGGAAAAATACTTTAATTGCTGGTGCAATTTTTATTATAGGTTGGATACTTTTAATTATTTTATTTTAGATTAAAAAAATACTCTGCAAACATTGATAATAAATTTTATAGTCTTCATAACTCATCAGTATAAATTCAGTGTGTTGATGTGTTGATTTTCTCAACTTCTCCTACTTTCTATTGGTGTTAATATTGCGATCGCCTGTCAGTTTTTAATCATATTTATTCGTTACTTTTCTTGTTATTATTGACTCTGTTTCCTAAGTTCTTGAAAATCATTAATAATATCATCTTCCATCAATTCGGTGCGTTACGCTGTCGCTAACACACCCTACAACTACAACTAATTATCATCACCATTTGTTGCAGTTACAGAATTATTTTCTAACAATTCTATTTCCTTTTCTCGCTCCTTCTTCCGATTAATCATCGCATTTTTAAACAACTTCAATTTATAAGGATCGGCATCTTTGCACCAATATAATTTATATCCTTTAACAGTGGTAAAATGTTCCTCTAAACATTTACGCCAACCCGAAAGATTCCTAATACTATGTAAATTATCCAAAAGTCCCCGTTCTTGCTCTTGCATAGTTAATTGAGCAATTTTTTCATATTGGGGATAATCTGGAGTTACTAAAGTTTCTAATTGATGAAGTATTGGTGGATCAATATCATACTCTTTATAACTTACGTGCAAATCCCGTAAATCAATCGTCATTGATCTAGATAATGTCGGATGAGCTTCAGTATCAAATTCAGAATAAACTAAATAAGAAATCTTTGGTGTTTGCAAATGAAACTTAATCACATTTGCTTCTTCTAACCTACCAATGGTGCGACTAGCACAACCTTCATATAATCGTAATAGAGGATCAAGTGATTGTAATGCAGAAATATGAACTAAAAGAGAATTAGCTAATTTTTTCCCAATTTTACTTTCTTGACAGCGTTTGATAATTAATTCTGTATTTCCCAAACTGCGTAACATTTGATCCGCATCTAAACAAGCTTGTTTATAACTACTGTATAAACCTAAAATATCTTCTTGAACTGCGGTTGGTAATTTTCCCAATCTAGGACGATGACTAAATTGACATAATGCTAAATAAACTAGCAAATCTTGACGACGTTTATCGGCGATCGCTTCCCATTCTTCTGAGTCTGTAGCTTTAATAATCACTTGAAAAGCTCGTCGTAAACTGCTAAATTGTTGACAAATTTCCTCGGCTTGGGGCAATTCATCCTTACTAGGAATTCTCCCCCGTTCCGTCATAAAATCCATCAGAGGAGTTAACAGTTCTCTATGTTCTTCAAATTTTTGTACACAAGCTCTAATTCTGGGAGTAGTAGAACGAGAACGGTAACGAGATGCACGGAATAATTCTGTTGCAGATGGATCTCGAAAAACAAAATAAACACCTAAAGCTGCGGGGATAGCATCAACTCCCAAAACTTGATCAATATAGGTTTTTAATTCTTCTTGTTCATAGTATTTTTGAAAAGTATTTCTTCTAGTGATCACACCGTCACCATAAGCCATAATACCTTTTTTGGAGTCAGCAATTAAAACCTGAGCGGATACTAACATAACTTTTTGCGTCAGTTCCCAGGCTTTGATTAGTGCTTCTCGACGTTCACTTTGGTTTTCGATCACGTTAATAACAAAACCAATATTGACAATATCCGCAGCTATTAGGGGATGATCTGATAAGTAGTAAGGATCCCATCCGTTACTAGAATAACCTTGATTGGCAATACGTTTCATATCTCCGCCATGTCCACAACCATAGTCAAAAAACGTGGTTTCTGGAGTAAAAAAACCTGCATCTAAGGCTAAACGTAAAGGACGGGAAAAGTCATGACGAATTATAGCTGCTTTATGTCTTTCTATTTTCGGTATTAAGTTGTCTGGAACGGTATTAGTATTTTTTTTAACTAAACTGTGTCCATGTATTTCTACTCCATAAATTTGTAACCTTTTTTCCCAGCCTAATTTTGTGCCAATACCCCTGGTGTTGTTCAGTAAACCTAAATCTTCTTGGGCGCGAGTAAGGTCTGCAAATTCTTGATAGAGAGGATAGTCAGGAGTAACAAAGGTTTCTTTGCGATGGAGAATGGGAGGGTTTTCTGTATCTGTGTAATCTCGATGATTAAAAGTGAGATTTTCTACATCAACTTGAATGCTAGATTGTAAGGCAGGGTGAGGATCTATATCAAAGTCAGGATAAAATAAATAGGATATTTTAGGTTTACTGGTACTAAATTTAACTATAGTTGCTTTTTCACTTTGAGGAGCTAAACTGCGAGCGATGCTTTCATAATGTTGAAGTTGGATGTCAAGGGTATGGATTGCCAAAATATGGATATAAAAAGCATCTGGAAGAAGTTTGCCATACTGACTGCTGTAGCAACGAGCAGCGATCGCACTAAGAGAAATTTGATCTGGAGTTGGGAAAATTTCCTCAAGGTTGTTCAAGCTGTCGTTAGGCTTAACTATTGCACTCATGAGTATAAAACCACTGGGAAAAACTGATTAGCAGGGACATTTTGATATTAATTGTCTAATCATAATTATGAATTTTATATTTTTCGTAATCAATAAGATTTATTATGAAGGAAGTGAGTATTATTAAAAATTACTATCACCATAATTTTAGTTAAGTTTCTGATTCTCTAGCAGCGTTAGTCAAGTAATACTACTTTAGTAGTTAGTAACTTTAAATACTAATTAATTATCTTTTTTCATAGCTAAATCGTGGTTTTACCCGGTTTTTGCTAGGGTAAACGGCTTAATATTGCCAATATAGCTGATATGTGTGTTTATTATTGGTAGATGAACAGAATGATATAATCGGATACTACCTTATTTTATTGTAGATAGTTGTAAATCGCAATTTCATAAGTTAACTTTTGTAAAGTAAGTTGGTGAAAAGTAGCAATTTTTAATCTTAATAACGATATAAATATCTTTATTAAGAAGTCTTTGATAATAGTGATCTTAACTTGTACATTTATGTCATCAGCTCATATCAAAATTGTGTAACCTGGAAAAAACTCAGCTAATAATTTAATAGAGGTCTGATGACTCCTACAATTATGCGTCAACTCTGGTCTATAGTTGAAGCAGCGCAAACTGTGACTCTTTTGCAAATGGATGATGCCAGCTTGGTACAATGGCTAGTCAAACAAACCACAAAGCAAACTTTGTTAAATCCCGATGAAACAGATTTTCTTTGTGACTATGTTAGCGCTCGACTCAATCTTATTCGTGATCTTGCCTATGAACGTCAGCAGTCGTAAACAGGTGACAGTGAACAGACTGACAACTGACTACTGACTTTGTGGTAAATAACCTTCAACTAAACAGTCAGAACCGACAACACGCCAACTCACATTTTCTAAAGACAAAGCCTCAGTCATAGAGGTAAAACCTAAGTCACCTACGGGTGTAGGAGCATAACTACCACCAATGATTTTGGGAGCGATAAACGCGAGGATTTTTTGGACTGCTTTTTGGGCGATCGCCTTAGCTGCTAAAGTACCACCGCATTCCCACAGCACAGCACAAAAACCACGCTCATATAGATAAGCCATGACATGATCCGGTGTCAGTAATGGAAATTCCACAACTTCCACACCCTTATTGAGTAAAAGCTTTTGAAAATCTAGTGAACTGCCCACCTCGGTTAAAACCACGGTTGGAGCTGCTGCGACTTCCCATAAATGGGCATTTTCCGGCAAACTGAGACTGCGACTCATAACCACCCGTAGAGGATTATATCCTTCCTGTTGATGAGTAGTGAGGTAAGGATTATCCTGTCTCACAGTATTTCCACCAACAATCACAGCATCACAAGCAGCCCGGAGTTGATGTACCTCATTGCGGGCTTCTGAATTTGTAATCCAAGCACTATGTCCAGAACTGGTAGCAATTTTGCCATCTAGAGTCATAGCATACTTTAAAATTCCCAAAGGTCGTTTGTGGAGGATACGATGGATAAAACCTTCATTAAGTTGACGACAAGCGTCCTCTTCCACCCCCACAACCACCTCAATTCCCGCAGCACGTAAGCGAGCAATACCGCCGCCAGCTACTAAGGGGTTAGGATCAACCATACCCACGACAACCTTAGATACACCAGCCTTGACTAAACCTTCAGAGCAGGGTGGAGTACGTCCGTAGTGGTTACAGGGTTCTAGACTGACGTAGATAGTAGCACCACGAGCTTTTTCCCCTGCTGCTTGGAGGGCAAATACCTCTGCATGAGGTTCGCCGGCACGGGGATGAAAACCTTCGCCGACAATTTCACCATCTTTCACAACTACTGCCCCCACTAAAGGATTTGGTGAAGTGCGTCCTAAAGCACGACCAGCAAGTTGCAAACACCTTTGCATCATTAGGGAGTCGAATTCACTACTTAACATATTTGAATAAATTACGAATTACGAATTAATTTCATCTTTTGCCACCAACGGTTTAAAGGATAATAAAGTACAGGGGCCCACAAACTACTGAGAATAGCAGAAGCTAAAGCAACACGTTGGTAGTAAGTCCAGATATCTTCAGATTTACGGAAACACATATCGCCACAGCTACCACCCATCAAAGATAATTGCAGGGCAAAAATAGTATTGGATACCACTGCCATCCCAAAAACAATTAAGGCAATGGAAATAAAATCTTCTTGGATAAAACGTTGCTTCTGAATTAGACTGGTGAGCATTCCTACTATTCCCAAGCTAATAGCATGGGTAGGATGATGTGCTGTCATGCCATCTTGCAGTAATCCCAAAACTATACCGGCAAATACCCCTGAAATCACCGGACGTTTTACACTCCAAGCTACTACCCAAATTAGTAACCAGTTAGGACTGATATCCAATAGTTCCATACCTGGAAATCTTGTAGGTAACATGAGTAAACATAAAAATACCGATCCAGCGGTGATAATCCAATCTGTAACTTGCAGTAACCCAGGATGCCAATGGCTCAACTTGGGTATTAAAGATTGAAATTTTTGGTCTGGCGTTTTGGTAATCTTGTTTTTGTTGCCCAGAAATCCAGGAATTTTCATTATACTTATCCGAAATTTTTAATAATCTAATTAGACTTTTGTCGTTCTTGGTTTTCTGGTTTGGCTATTTCCGGATCTATTTTTTCTGAGCCTGGATATACAGTTACCCAATCTAAATAACGTATTGATGGGAATAGCTCTACTTTCGCTACTGATGCTGGGAGTTTCTTTAAATCAAGAGATTTGATTCTACCCACTGGGACACCAGCCGGATACTTTTGGCTATAAGTGGATGTAGAAACTAAATCGCCAACTTTGACATTAGGAACTTTTTCATAAAACTCTAACACTCCCTCTGTAGATGAATCTCCCCGTAATACTCCTTTGGCGTTTGTACGGCTGATGGATACACCTACTTGACTTTTCAAATCGCTGACTAATAATACACGGCTGGTATTAGGGGTGACACTTTCTACTAAACCTACTAAACCACCTTCTGCTCTGACAACAAAACCTTCTTGAATCCCTGCTTTTGTGCCACTATTTAAAGTTACCTGTTGCCACCACTGATCAGCACTACGTCCTACTACCCTAGCAATGATCGGGTGTGTTGAGAGTTTTTCTTTTTCTACGTAACCTAGTAGGCTTTTGAGTTTTTGATTTTGGCTCTCTAACTCAATAATACGGGTTTGCAATTCTAATAATTGAGCATCATTTATGCGCTCTTCGGGACTTATCCCTGGTTGTAGGGTTTTTAATGGACGACTAATACTTTGATATACTTCCATGACTAACGTCCCTTGGGTTTGTCGGAGTGTCCAAGCACTACCAACTACCAGAACTAACAAACCCATGTGTAATGCTTTATGTTCCCACCAGCGTCTTGCAGTAAACATTTATACCTAATTTCTATAAGTGATTAAGATAATGGATGCTATATTTTATGGATACAGTATCCATCATCTTGTTTACAGTTTTAGCTACATATTACGAGAGCGTCCACTGAATACTCTCTCTAGTTGCTTAAAGTTTTCTAACACACGACCTGTACCCAAGACAACACAACTCAGGGGATCAGCAGCAATATGGGTAACAATTCCTGTTTCATGACTAATTAAGGTGTCTATACCTTTTAGTAATGCGCCACCACCAGCCAACATAATTCCCCGATCAATTATGTCTGCTGCTAGTTCTGGTGGAGTTCTTTCTAGTGTTCGTTTAACTGCTTCTATAATTATTGATAATGGTTCTATCATACTTTCCCGAACTTCCGGGCCTTTAATGGTTACAGTTCTTGGTAATCCAGAGAGTAGGTGCAAGCCACGGACTTCCATAATAGTCTCATTATCATCATGGGTGGGATAGGCTGAACCAATACGAATTTTGATGTCTTCGGCGGTACGTTCTCCAATGACTAGGTTATGAACTTTTTTCATATACTGCATGATTGAGTTTGTAAGTTCATCACCAGCAATACGTACTGATTCGCTAATTACTGTCCCTTGTAGACTAAGTACGGCTACTTCTGTTGTGCCACCACCAACGTCAATGATCATGTTTCCGGTGGGTTCAGCTACTGGTAAACCTGCACCAATGGCTGCGGCTACCGGTTCATCTATTAAATATACTTCCCTGGCACCGGCATGAGTGGCTGCATCCATGACAGCCCTTCTTTCTACTCCTGTGACACCGCTGGGAATACCGATGACAATACGTGGTAGTATGAGTGATCTTCCTTCATGTACTCGCTGGATGAAACTTTGTAGCATCAATTCGGCGGTGTCAAAATCAGCAATTACACCATCTCGCAGGGGACGAACTGCTATGACATTACCCGGTGTACGACCGATCATTTTTTTTGCATCTTCTCCTACTGCTAGTGCTATTTTTTCATTTTGATCAATGGCAACTACTGAAGGTTCTTGCAGTACGATTCCTTTACCAGATACATAAACTAGGGTGTTGGCTGTACCGAGGTCGATACCCATATCCCATGATGAGCGAAAGTTTCTGAAAAGACCCACGCGTATCTATGCCCCCTATGTGCGATAATTTGTGATTAAATGATAAGTGAGAGAGTTTATTTGCCTGGATTTTATGATGTCTGTTGTATTGACTCCAGTAAATTAGACTATTTTTTTCTATAATTTTTGTCAATCTAGATGGATGTTTTAGACATCTTATTTCCTCTCTTCTGGAGTTCCTCAGTATAACCGTATAATTTTCATAATGATGACAAGTATTTTTTGAATCATTGTGGAGAGTTAATTATATTGCTAATGATTTAACATATTTGAAATAATTTTACAAGACACCCTCTTAGCCTCAACTTTTATTTGTCAAGATCGAAAAAACAATAAAAATACAGAGATTTTCTCTTTTCAGTAGGCATATGGGTAAGATACGGGTTTAACTTTCCTGTAGAATAGCCTGAAGGTGTCAAAATTAGCTATGATAAAATTTTTAATGTCAGTATATCTGTACTAAAAGGTAAGAATTATGAGCATTAATGTTGTTACTCTAGTTGGCCGTGTAGGTGGTGATCCAGATATCAGGTATTTTGAGTCAGGAACGGTGAAATGTCAGTTGACTTTAGCAGTAAACAGAAGAACCCGCAATAGTGATCAACCTGACTGGTTTAATTTGGAACTGTGGGGAAAAACGGCGGAAGTAGCAGGTAACTATGTCCGTAAGGGTAGTTTAATCGGGGTTAAAGGTGCGCTAAAATTTGATACTTGGAGCGATCGCCAAACAGGAGCTAGTCGCTCAAAACCAGTGATTCAGGTGGAACAACTGGAGTTACTTGGTTCTAAGCGTGATGCTGAAAATGGCATGAGTGATATGTCTCCAGAAAATTTCTAGTTATTCAGGAGTCAGAAGGCGAACGGCCGTTCGCCCGTACAGGAGTCAGAAGAAAGATAAATATTTCCAGTGACTAATAACTAATTTGCAGGGTTACGGATGCTTGCACCTCCTGTTCACCGCCAACTACTGGGGTAGAAGCATCGGCGAGGTTAGCTTTGGCAAATTCAGCCCTTTGCAGCATTGGTGGTGGGGGTGCGCTGGCATTGTTAATTTGAATGCTGACTATTTCCTGTGATTGTAAACCTAAACTACTCAAGACAGCTTCCGCTTGTTCTTTGGCATCTTGGGTAGCTTTTTTTAATGCTTGTTTTTGGGCATTACTAATAGCTTCGTCTGTAGCAATAAAACTGATACCATTGATTTGTGTTGCCCCAATTTTGACAGTTTCATCTAACAATGTACCGACTTGATCGGTGGGAAAACGAAAATTGACAGTGTTACTGGCAGCATAACCAGTAATTTTTTGGACGTTGTTTGTATAACTATAAACTGGGTTGAGGCGAACTCCTGTAGTTTGTAATTTATCTACATTGCGACTTTTGAGAAAATCTACCACAGCGGATGATCTACGGGCTACTTCTTTTTGTACTTCCTGGGCGGTTTTACCTTGAACTTCTACACCTAAATTAATTTGTGATAGACTGGTGGGGATGCGTTCAATACCAGTACCACTAACAGTTAAAGTGCGCCATATTTTGGCTTTTTCTTCGGCTGATGCGGGTAAAGCAAACATGAGACATATTAATAATGTAGTGTAGATTGTTTTCCCTAGTTTCTGAATTGGGAAAGAAGGAAGAGATAAGGTATTTCTGGACATTTATATATACACTCCTCAAAAAGTGAACCTGTTTTTAGGGTTCGTCTGTTGATATTCTGGCATTGAAGATATTTAAGTATTTTGTGGTTACAATTTTGGCAACGACAATATATTTTTTTTCATATACTGTGCTGATACTCTCTCTTATTCTGGTAAAAATTCAGAATCTA